>CAMFDH010000123.1 GCA_945949035.1 uncultured Actinomyces sp. | reverse complement strand
TGACTAGAGCCGCCCTGTCGGGCAGGAACCTCTCGATTCTTTCCTCACCTTTCCATCCCCGCTGCCCGGCCTCCGAAAGGACAGAGTCCAGACGCGGGAGGTCCCCCAGGCCTCGACGGGATGAAGCGGGCCAAGTTCCCTCTGAAAGTCCGGCCACCACCACGAGGTCCCACTCTCGACCCGCAGCCTGCGCCGGGGTGACAACCCAGACCCCGGCTTCACTGAGCCCCCTGGGAACCAGTGGGTCAGTCGCTACCCCCTGGCTAAGAATCTCCCGCGCGAACGTGACTGCATCAACCTGGGTTGATAGCCCATCACCACGTTCCTGCTCCCAGAGATCAGCCTTACGGAACAGGGCCAAGACGCCATCAAGATCCTCTGAAGCTGCCCGTCCCCTGGACGAGTCCTCAAGCGCAGTTTCCCTGAGGATCGGAGCCAACCCCGACTCGTTCCATATTGTCCACAGCCCCTGCCCCACAGGTTGTCGGGCAGCCGTTTTCCTTAGGGACCACAGCTTTGCCGCAACCTTCAATCTCTTGGAGACGGAGCGGTTGGCCTGTGAACCGGGTTCAAAAGTACGGTTTGAAATCGCCTCTAGTAGGGCGCTTACCCCACGGGGCCCATCGGTCTTCACAAAGGCGCGAAAGTCCCGCAAGACACGGAACAGGGCAAGTGAATCAGCTCTGACGAGTGGAGAAAGTGTCAGTTCCAGGGCCCTTCTATCGAGCTCTAGTGGGTCCTCGCCGTCCGGATCATCCACCAGGCACTCAAGAATGGAGCGAACCAGTGGGACACGACCGAGAATCACAGGTCGTTCTCCGCTTTGAACCGGAACTCCGTTTCGGGCCAGGGCCCGTTGAATTCCGTCCACCTCACCAGAGTGGCGAACAATGACCGCCATGTCCCGCCACGGAATCTTGTCGTAAAGGTGCCCCTCGCGGAAAATTGCCGCCACCTGCTCAGACATATGCGAACCCGTCGCAAGCAGTTTTGCACTGACATGACCGCCTGGTATGGCACCGTCAGGCTCAGATTCCCCCTTCGGCTGTGATCCCATCCAGCTTTCTACGCCGTTGAGAACACTGGTGGCGTGGGGTGAGAGACGGTGCTGTTCTTGCAACGCCACATGCTGAGCGCCAAGAAGCTTGGACAGTCTGGTACCAAGATCAAAGACACCACCGCGATACCCCGCGGTGGCTTCATTTGGGTTCGCAGTCAATACCACCTGGGATCCTAGTTCCGACATGGTCCCAAGCAGGCTGAGCGCCGAGATCGGAAGATCCTGAGCGTCATCAACTATGACTCTGCCCGGCAGAGGGCGGCGTGCCGTCACGCCCTCCGATGCCGCATCCGTATCCCAGCGCCTGAGGATATTGGCGGCAATAAGTGGAATCCGCGCCGCATCAACGTTCGCAGTTTGCTCCGAAAAGGCTCTGCCCTCTCCTGCATACTCACGGTACGCCGCACCCGCGACCCGCCAGAGAGGAACACCAAGGCTCTCACCAAGAATTTCCAGGTCCTCTGGGAGGAGGCCTGCTTGACCACTACGGGCCATCACATTGCGCACTTCCATTCGGAAGAGCGGGCTCTTTCGCACGGTCTCAGTAAAGCCCCAAGCATCGGCCCCCTCACCCTCTAGGAAGTCGGCCAACCACGCGTCTTCAGCTGCACCGGAGAGCATCACTGGTCGCGGCAGCGCCTCTTCCCTCTCAATCAACCAAAGTCCGAGCACAAGGTAGGCGTACGAGCTGAGGGAACGAACCAGACGGTGACTGCCGTCAGCCCGAAGACCGCTGAGCTCTGTCGCAGCTACCCGCGCCAACCGTGCTTCAAACAGCTGGGCGCGACGACGGTCGGGGACAATCACAAGGGCCGGTGCCCAGCTTTCAGGACTTCTGGGCGCCGAAACCATGGCCTGCAGGGCTACCGTACTTTTTCCCGAACCCGGAGCACCCGTTACGAAGGTGTTCAAGCCTGCATCGACAGCATTCATCGCCTCAAGCTGGCTGGCATCAAGAACCACCTGATTGGTCATTGCGCCCCTTCCTTTCCAACGGGTCTTTCGCTACCAGCGAGTATCCACCACCCCTCCGACATCTGCCGCGTAAGCGGTCGTAGACTGGATCTAGATCAAATCAGATCGGTGTCAGAGAAGAGAGAACTCGTGAAGATCACATTCAACCTACGTTCCGGCATCGGCGCCCTCACCCTTGAACTTGCCGGTGACGAAGAAG
The DNA here is from genome assembly GCA_945949035.1 of uncultured Actinomyces sp. Lineage (GTDB taxonomy): Bacteria > Actinomycetota > Actinomycetes > Actinomycetales > Actinomycetaceae > Scrofimicrobium. The sequence continues at coordinate 2,736 of CAMFDH010000123.1, read as the reverse complement.
AGATTATGGACCGCATCAAGACCGCGATTGAACACGGCAGCATCCTCGACCTCACTGATGTCAAGGGTGATCGTGTTGTCATCCCCGGTGAGGCGATCGGCTATGTTCTGGTCCCCACCTCGCAGTCACACCGCGTCGGCTTCGGTCGCGCCTAGAGTCGCAACTACTTCACCATCGTAAGAAGGAAGCTCCCGGGTGCAGTCCATACCTCCGGGAGCTTCCTTCTTGCGTGACGAACCTGCTGAGGCCGACTACGGCTTGAGGTTGACGTCCTCGAGACGCTCTCGGTAGCGCCGGGTGGCAGCTTCGAAGATGGCGTCCGCTGACTCCGGATCAATCGCGAGCTCCGGGTATGTAAACAGAGTCGCCCTCGCCAATCCAAAGGTTTCACCGGCAACCCGCCGCGCCCAGAGGGACAGGCGCATTGCCAGCTGCTCGTCCTCTTCCGTCAGCGGGGCGAGGTGGTGACGCACCCAGGAGCCCTGCCCGAGGTCCCAGACGTTGAATGAACCCGAGAAAATCTGGTGTCTTTCGCTGAGTTCGTTGAGAATATCGCCGAATACGCCAAAGATCACATAACTCTTTACGCAGCGTTCCCACCAGTTTGACGGCCTGGTGCGTTGATCCAGTTCGTCGAAGAGCCCCGCGTACTGCCCAGCGGCCTCAACAATCGAGAAACCACGTTCGGTTGCATAGGCATCAAAGTCGCAGAATCGTTGATATCCCGAGTCTGCCAGCCCGGCAAGGTCAACGTGGGCCTGGGTGCTTGGCGCCTGATCACCATCCTTTGAAAGACGGGTCATCCCCGCAAGTGCACAGTACGCAAACAGGCCTACAACGGCGCTGGTGCCTGGTTTCTGCTGATCTGCTTCTTCGCTAGTCATGCTGTAAGCCTATAAGCCCACAGCCCTACACGCCACGAGTCCCGCTAGACTGATCTGCGGCTGCCCGGTCGCTTTGGCGAAAAACGGGCCGGGCCCCCTTCTTGAGTTGGGCCCCCTTGAACTTATGTTGCATGAAGATAATGCGCGATCGGCTGCCTGGATTAATCGTCTAACGAAGAAACAGAGACATCGTGAGCAACGAACAGACAGCAGTTGTTGAAGAGAGGTCTTTTGCGGATTTTGGGATCCGCGAAGAGATCGTTGAGGCCCTTGCCTCCAAGGGGATCACCCACCCCTTCCCCATTCAGGCCCTAACCCTGCCGGTCGCCCTCAAGCGGTCCGACATTATTGGCCAGGCCAAGACAGGCACCGGAAAGACCCTGGGTTTCGGCATTCCCGTACTTGAGAATGTCATCGCCCCCGGCCAGGAGGGTTACGACCAGCTCCTCAAGCCCGGCGCCCCCCAGGCCCTGATCATCCTTCCGACACGTGAGCTCTGCAAGCAGGTCGCCGATGACCTCCGTGCCGCAGGCAAGAACCTTCCTGTCCGCATTATCGACATCTACGGTGGCGTTGCTTTCGAGCCCCAGGTCAAGGCTCTGAAAGACGGAGTCGAAGTCGTCGTGGGCACCCCCGGTCGTCTGATCGACCTCGCCAACCGCGGACTCCTCGTCCTCAACCATGTCAACACCGTTGTCCTGGACGAGGCCGATGAGATGCTGGACCTGGGCTTCCTACCGGACGTTGAGACTCTGCTTTCTCAGGTCTCCGGATCACGCCACTCGATGCTGTTCTCAGCAACAATGCCGGGTCCGGTTGTCACCCTGGCGCGCCGCTTCATGCGTCAGCCCACTCACATTCGTGCGCAGGAACCCGACGACGAGGGCGCAACGGTCGCCAACGTTTCGCAGTTCGCCTACCGCGCTCACGCCCTCAACAAGTCTGAGGTCCTCTCGCGGATCCTCCAGGCTGATGGACGAGGTCGAAGCGTCGTCTTCGTCAAGACGAAGCGCACTGCCGCCGCCCTCTCCGATGACCTTGAGGGACGCGGCTTTGCCGTGGGTTCCCTCCACGGTGACCTCGGCCAGGGAGCTCGGGAGCGAGCCCTGCGGGCCTTCAAGAACGGCAAGATTGATGTTCTGGTAGCCACGGATGTGGCAGCCCGCGGGATCGACGTTCAGGACGTCACCCACGTCATAAACTACCAGTGCCCTGAGGACGAGAAGACCTACCTGCACCGCATCGGGCGTACCGCTCGCGCCGGTAACAAGGGAACTGCGGTCACCTTCGTTGACTGGGATGATGTCCCTCGCTGGGGACTGATTGCCCGCACACTCGACCTCGACATCGTTGAGCCCGTCGAGACCTACCACACCTCAGAGCACCTCTACGAGGATCTGTCGATCAACCCCGATGTCACCGGCCGACTTCCCCGCTCCAAGCGCACCCTTGAGGGGCTAGACGCTGAGAAGCTTGAGGACGTCGATGGCAAGGGCGGCGGAAACGGACGCGACCGCAACCGCAGTGGTCGAGGAAACGGCGGCCGTAACTCAAGTGACCGTGGACGAGGACGAGGTTCGAACTCCGGTTCCAACTCTGACTCAAAGCCTGCCTCACAGCGCCGCCCCCGCAAGCGCACCCGCAGGACCTCTTCCGGGTCGACTGAGGGTTCTTCAAGCAAGCAGGACTAAGCATCGCTGAAGTAAGTACCCTCAGAATTTACGTAGGTGTTTGTCGTCGGTTCATGCGGTGAGGAAGATAAGAAGTGCGAGTTGGATGGGTCGCTCATTGGTTTCCCTTCGGTTACTAGATACTTCCGCTCTTCCTACTTGTGGGACAAGCACGCCGCTGA
>CAMFDH010000122.1 GCA_945949035.1 uncultured Actinomyces sp. | reverse complement strand
GTACGCCATCAGGGACTCGAACCCTGGACCCACAGATTAAGAGTCTGTTGCTCTAGCCAACTGAGCTAATGGCGCTTGTTTCTTGGGCTGCAAGCAACCTTCGTAACGAATAGAAACTCTAATAGGAGTATCCCCTCCGGGGCAAATCTGAATGGGTCTCTCGCACTGTGAGCCTGCTCCTATCAATCGAACGTACATATAAACTCGGCATTACAACTAGCCAACAGAAAGCTCAGGGGGAAACATGGCCGCCAGCTCATCTCGTGCCTCAAGGTGGATAAGCCCGGGCCTGGGCCTCGCACTTCTCGCCTTTGCGATTCTTGGACTGCTTTCCTCAGGGGCGTTGATTCAGTCTGAGCTGCAGATCCTTCAGAACCCTGAAGCCAGCCTGATCTGTGATGTGAACCCACTGATTGGTTGCTCCTCGTCGCTTCTTTCGCCCGAAGCGCATCTGCTCGGACTACCTAACGCCGCGGTGGGACTCATGGCCTTCGGAGCCCTTGCGGCACTTTCCGTGGTCCTACTGTTCCGCGGTTCTCTTCCAGCGGTCGTGTGGTGGGGAATGGTTGCGGGCGCAGTTGCCGGCCTGGCGTTCGTCATCTTCTTTGTGTACGCCTCGGTGGTCACGTTCCAGGCCCTCTGCCCCTACTGCATGGTTATGTGGGTGGCAACGCTCGGCCTCCTCCCACTGGTCCTCGGAGGAGCATTGGCGTCGGGCGCCCTTGGTGAGGGTTCGGAAGAGCGCGGCCGAACGGTGCTGCGCTACCCCTGGCTGATCATTCTGGGTCTCTACCCGGTCGTCGTCCTCACCATCGTTCTCACGATGTCCGACAAGATCGCCCAGCTGTTCTAAGTCGTCAAACTGACGAGGGCGACGTCCGCGGATCACTCCCGGCGTCGCCCTCGTCCTTGTCTTGGTCCCAGATTAGAAGTCAGAATGTCCTCGGGGACTCCATGACAAGTGGCAGGTGGGCCGTGTGTCCCTGGTTGCGAAGGACTTCGCGCAGAGCGTGACCGGCCTCGTCTAGCGCAATCGAGTCCTCAGCTCGAGCGTTACTCAGGGAGGCTGCGGCTTCCGACCGAGCTGGAATGACGTGGATGTGAGCGTGTGGCACCTCAAATCCCGCAATAATCACAGCGGAACGTGGAACATCAAACGCCTGCTCCTGCGCCTTGCCGAGGATCTGGGCAACTCGCATCAGATGGTCGAGGTCGGTCGGCTCTAAATCCGTCCACTTGTCGACCGGCTTACGTGGAATGACCAGGACGTGGCCTGTGGCAACGGGCTCGATGGTCATTATGGCCACGCAGACATCATCGGACCAGACAAATCGCCCTGGGATCTTGCCGTCCATTATCAGTTCAAAAACAGTACTCATGGGTACATTCTCTCTCATTGTCCCCACGAAAAACTGAGATGTCGGGGCCCTGCGCTAACCTTGGAACTGGCAAAATTTCAGGAGGAAAGCAAACGATGTCTGATAGCGCGCGCACCACATCTGCACTGGACACTCCCCCCTTCCGTTACGACGCGAAGATGGCGGGACAGATTGAGCAGAAGTGGCAGGAAATCTGGGCACGTGACGGTGTCTTCAACGCTGACAACCCAACGGGTGATCTAGCGGGTCCACGCGCTGAACTCCAGCCTTGGTTCATCATGGACATGTTCCCCTACCCCTCGGGTTCGGGCCTGCATGTTGGCCACCCCCTGGGCTATATCGCTACGGATATTCTGGCGCGCTACCAGCGCATGAACCAGAAGAACGTCCTCTACACCCTGGGCTATGACGCTTTTGGTCTGCCGGCTGAGCAGTATGCGATTGAAACGGGACAACACCCTCGCGTCACGACTGAGAACGCGATGGAAATCTTTGCGCGTCAGCTGGGTCGCCTGGGACTGTCACATGACAAGCGCCGCGGTCTCGCCACCATTGATGACGACTACGTGAAGTGGACGCAGTGGATCTTCCTGAAGATCTACAACTCATGGTTCGACCCTGAGATGCCCAACGAAGAGGGATCGGTAGGTAAGGCTCGCCCGATCTCTGAGTTGGTGGCGCAGTTTGAATCCGGAGAGCGTCTCACCGCTGACGGTCGCGCCTGGGCGGATCTTGACGAGGGCGAACGAAGTGACGTTCTCTCGGAGTACCGCCTCGCCTACCTGTCTGAGTCTCCGGTGAACTGGTGCCCCGGACTTGGAACTGTCCTCGCGAATGAAGAGGTAACTTCCGAGGGACTTTCGGAGCGCGGTGGATTCCCTGTGTTCACGCGAAACCTGCGCCAGTGGAACATGCGGATCACGGCCTACTCCGACCGCCTCGCAGAAGCCCTGTCAGATATTGACTGGCCTGAGAAGGTTCGCCTGATGCAGCGTCACTGGATCGGCAAGTCGCAGGGCGCCAAGGTGAACTTCACCGTGCCTGATCACGGGGAACTAGAGGTATTCACGACGCGTCCTGACACCCTGTTTGGTGCGACCTTCATGGTTGTCTCACCGGAGCACCCCCTGCTGACAACGGACGCGGTGCCAGCCGAGTGGCCTGAGGGCGCACGTGAGGCTTGGACAGGCGGCTACGCCTCTCCCGTGGAGGCCGTTGCGGAGTATCGGGCGCAGGCTGCGGCCAAGACCGACGCTGAACGCCAGGCCGAGGCCGGCGGCAAGAGCGGTGTCTTCACGGGCATCTACGCCGTCAACCCGATCAATGAGACCCTCGTTCCAGTTTTCGTTGCTGACTACGTCCTCATGGGCTACGGCACGGGCGCCATCATGGCTGTTCCGGCACACGATGACCGCGACTACGCCTTTGCTAAGACCTTTGACATCGACATCATCCAGACAATCGATCCCACCGGAGTTGAGGGAATTGAGGTTCCTGAGGGCTTCAGCATCGATGAAGCAGCCTGGACCGGGGATGGCCTCATCATCAACTCCGAGCACGATGGTTTTTCGATCAATGGGCTGGGTAAGGAAGCAGCCATTGCGAAGATGATCGACTGGCTGGGCGCCCGTGAGATCGGTGAGCCCACTACGACCTTCCGCCTGCGTGACTGGCTCTTCTCTCGCCAGCGCTACTGGGGCGAACCGTTCCCGGTTGTTTACGACGAGGACGGTCGAGCACACGACATTCCTGAGTCCATGCTGCCCGTAACCCTTCCCCACCTGGATGACTTCTCCCCCAAGACCTACGCGGCAGATGATGCAGAGTCCTCCCCTGAAACCCCGCTGACTCGCGCTGAAGACTGGCTGAATGTTGAGCTGGACCTGGGTGATGGCCTGAAGACTTACCGACGTGATACGAACACCATGCCTAACTGGGCGGGTTCCTGCTACTACGAGCTGCGTTACGTAGATCCCCACGACTCTGAGCACCTGATTGAGCGAACCAATGACACCTACTGGATGGGCCCCCGAGAGGGTAAGCCACAGGGTGGCGTCGACCTCTACGTCGGCGGTGTTGAGCACGCGGTGCTGCACCTGCTTTACGCGCGTTTCTGGCAGAAAGTTCTCTTTGACCTCGGCTACGTCGAAGCTTCTGAACCTTTCCACCGTCTCTTCAACCAGGGATACATTCTGGCGTACGCCTTCAAGGATTCCCGCGGCGTCTATGTTCCAGCCGAAGAGGTTGAGGGCGATGAGAAGACCGGGTTCACCTTCAAGGGCGAACCGGTTGAACGCGAGTACGGCAAGATGGGCAAGTCGCTGAAAAACTCCGTCACCCCGGATGAGATGTGTGACCGCTATGGGGCTGATGCCTTCCGTCTCTTCGAGATGTCGATGGCTCCCCTCGACCTGTCCCGCCCCTGGGAAACCCGGGCCGTTTCGGGTTCCCTCAGGTTCCTGCAGCGTCTGTGGCGCAATGCGGTGGATGAGCAGACCGGAGAGCTGACGGTCATTGACCAGCCAGCTGATGAGCAGACGCGTAGGCTTTTGGCCCGCACCATCACCGAGGTCACCGAAGAGTTCGAGCACATGCGTATCAACACCGCTATTGCTCGCATGATCGTCCTCAACAACCACCTCACTGGGCTACCGGCCGTGCCCAGGGAGATCATTGAACCCCTGGTGCTGATGGTTGCCCCGGTCGCACCGCACGTTGCTGAAGAACTCTGGCAGAAGCTGGGCCACGACTCCTCCCTCGCGTTGCTGGACTTCCCAGTCGTCGAGGACAAGTCGCTGCTGGTGGAAGACACCGTGACATGCATCGTTCAGGTCAACGGGAAGCTTCGTGCCAAGGCTGAGGTTCCCGCCGATATCTCGGCAGAGGACCTTGAGGCCCTAGCGCGTGAGCTCTCACCCATCAAGCGCGCCCTGGGTGACCAAGAACCGATGCGCATCATCGTTCGGGCCCCCAAACTGGTCAACTTTGTCGCCCCACAGAAGAAGTAGCGGTTTTTCATGCCTGAAGGTCACTCGCTGAGGCGGTTGGCGCTCGCTTTCGGTGAATGGTTTGTCGGAAGTGTCTGCGAGACCTCCTCCCCACAGGGGAGGTTCTCGCAGGGAGCCGCCCTCCTCAACGGAATGACACTGGTTGGCTCCGAGTCCGTGGGGAAGCATCTCTTCCTTGAGTTTGAGGACCAGCGGACCACGTCGGCCACTGAGAGCCTCACGAACGAGGAAGCACGGCAGACAGGCACCCAGGTCTGGTTGCACGTTCACCTCGGCCTCTACGGCTCGTGGAGGTTCTATGGCAGCCCAGGCATGAGGGTGACACCCTCTATCGGGGCCCCTCGCCTACCAGATCCTGCTTCCAACTCAGCTGATGGTTTTAGCGTTACTTCACTGAATGGAGAGGTGCCCGCACTCTACGGGGATGGGGCACTCCTGCCTGATCTGGGGGACACCGGGGGCGATGCCTTCCAGGTGGTGACAGCGAAGGAATCCGGGGCGCTGGACGTCGAGAAGACCCAAGCGAGCGAAGATCTCTACACTCCCGGGGACGATACGTGGACCCCTCCACCTCCCCGTGGGGCGGTGCGACTACGCATTGTCACCGAT
>CAMFDH010000121.1 GCA_945949035.1 uncultured Actinomyces sp. | reverse complement strand
AGGGCCTCTGTGCGCGGGGTAATGAAGATGTCCCCGCTCGTGAGGTCGGTGCCGTAGTCATCCCCGGTTATCGCTAGCGCCTGGCATAGCTTGCCCGGTCCGTCAGCGATGTTCTTGCGACCAAAGCGCAGCTCTCGCATAGTTTCGGTTCCTTCGACCGGGTGGATGCCGCGGATGAGGACGCCCTCACCCGTACCTTCGGGGCGGGTGACCGCATTGAGGTTCCACCACATGCCGTAGATGAGGTAGACGTAGGCGTGGCCGGGTGGGCCAAACATGACCGCGTTCCTCTTGGTGCGACCGCGGGCCGTGTGTGCGGCGTCGTCGTTCTCACCCAGGTACCCCTCGGTTTCGGAGATGCGACCGACCAGCATCCCTCCGCCGAGCTCTTCAGGGAGTCGGCGGTGGAGGTAGCAGCCCACCAGGTCCTGGGCGACCACCAGGGTTTCCCGCTCATAGAAGGTGCGGGGGAGTGGCACATTGGCGGAGTAGTCGTGTGCGGGAAGGGTGAGGATTTCCCCTGGTTCCCGCGCTGACTGGTCCGGTTTCATAGTCCGGATCCTACCGGTTTGTCGCAGCCGCCTACAGGGTGTGGCTGGACGGACATGGTTTCTGTCGGAGGGCGTTGTTACCCTAACAAGGGTGGAATCGTAAGGCCTTGAGTTGGTGGAGGTAGGCATGACACGGGTGGTGGTCTATGGGGCCGGACGCCTCGGACAGGCGATTATCGCAGCGGCGGAAACGGATTCTGAGTCCCAGGTCAAGGTGGTTGCCGCGGTGGATCAGCACCTGGTTGAGACCCGGGGTGAGGACGCCCTATCTGTACCTCTCTATAGGTCGCTCAAAGAGGCCTCTGCAGCATCTGACTTTGATGTCGTGATTGACTCTTCACGTGCCGACGCCCTAGATGAGGTGCTTGAGTTTGTGGTTGAGACCGGGAAGCCCCTGGTTATCGCGGCTACCGGCCACAGTGCCGAGCAGATCGAGCTGATTCGCCGGGCTGCCGAGGTCGTGCCGCTTCTTCGTTCTTCGAACCTATCGCTGGGCGTCAATGTTCTGCGGCGCCTGGTTGAAAATGCCGGGGCCATGCTGGGGCCCGTGGACGCCGAAGTGGTTGAGGCACACCACCGCCTCAAGGTGGATGCGCCCTCGGGAACCGCACTGACGCTTGCGGAAGCTATCCGTGACTCAACTGATCCGTCGCGGCATTTTGTCTACGGTCGCCGCCCCGATGAGGTCGGAGCCCGCGGTGATGAGATCGGGGTGCACTCGGTGCGGGGTGGGACGGTGGTCGGGGAACACACGGTGACGTTCCTTCTGAACGACGAGATTGTTGAGCTGAGGCATGTCGCCCAGTCCCGCGATGTTTTTGGTTTTGGCGCGCTGAGAGCAGCTGCGTTTGTGGCCGGTTCGCCGGCTGGTTTTTACACCATGGAAGACCTGTTGGGTTAGAAGAGGATGTCAGTGCTAAACACAGAGTTTCAGAAGATTCCGGCCTCGTATCTTTTCAGCGATATCGCCAAGAAGGTCAATGAGTACCAGCAGGCTCACCCTGATCAGCAGGTTCTTCGCCTGGGTATCGGAGACGTGACGCTGCCGCTGGCTCCCGCGGTGGTCTCTGCCCTTCATGACGCTGTTGAGGAGCAGGCACAGTCTGCAACCTTTGCCGGATACGGTCCTGAACAGGGCTACGCCTTCCTTCGGGAGGCGATTGCTGAGGGCGAGTACGGGGTGATCGGGGTTTCTCTCGATGCTGATGAGGTGTTCATCGGAGATGGGGCCAAGTCCGATACGGGGAACATTCAGGAACTATTCGCGGCCGATGCGAAGGTGGCGGTGGCTGATCCGGTCTACCCGGTTTACATCGATTCCAATGCCATGGCTGGGCGCCTCGGTGACTACGAAGGTAGCCGCTGGTCCAACCTGGTTTATCTGCCCTGTAATGAGGGGAATGGTTACAAGCCCCCACTCCCAACCGAAAAGGTTGACCTGATCTACCTCTGCTACCCCAACAACCCCACCGGAACCACACTGACCCGGGATGAACTGGCTGGATGGGTTCAGTACGCCCGGGACAACGGGGCTGTGATCCTCTTTGATGCCGCCTACCGTGCCTTCATCACCGATGACTCCATTCCTCGCAGCATCTATGAGATCGAGGGTGCCGAAGAGGTTGCGATTGAGTTCGGAAGCTTCTCGAAGACCGCGGGGTTCACCGGCCTGCGCTGCTCGTGGACCGTGGTTCCGAAGGCCCTGGTAGTCGACGGGGTCTCGGTTCACGCCATGTGGAACCGCCGTCAGGCCACCAAGTTCAACGGAACTCCGTACATCGTGCAGAAGGCGGCGGCCGCGATTTACACCCCCGAGGGGCGGGTGCAGGTTCAGGAGGCCGTGGACTACTACCTGCGCAATGCGGCACTGATCCGTGAGGCGCTGCTGGGTGCCGGAATCGAAGCGGTCGGCGGAGACAACTCTCCCTACGTTTGGTTCAAGTGCCCGGGCGGAATGGACTCGTGGGCCTTCTTTGACTTCCTTCTCAACAACGCCCAGATTGTCGGCACCCCCGGAGTCGGGTTTGGGCCCGCCGGAGAGGGGCAGTTCAGGCTCAGCGCGTTTGGTTCTTTCGAGACCACTCAGGAAGCGGTTACGCGGCTTACCGGCCTACTTCCACAGCTCAGGGCCTAGAGCACCTGACTGTTACCCCGGCTTTGACCGGGGCCATCTAACTTTGACCTTCGTACCTGCTAGACAAAGGACCACTTATGCCCCGCCCAGCTCCAAGCCTTGAGAAGCTACGGGAGATCACCGCAGAGATCCCCACCCCGTTCCACCTCTACGATGCCGCCGGGATTCGAAAGAATGTCACCAGCCTGCAGCAGGCCTTCTCTTGGAACCAGGGCTTCAAAGAGTACTTTGCGGTCAAGGCAACCCCGAATGCTGCAATCCTCAAGTTGCTCAAGGATCAGGGGTGCGGGGTTGACTGCTCGTCCTACACGGAGCTGCTCCTAGCCGATGCCATGGGTTTCAAGGGGCATGAAATCATGTTCTCCTCCAACGTGACTTCGGCTGAGGAATACCAGTTGGCACGCAAACTGGGTGCCATCATCAACCTGGACGACATCAGCCACATTGACTTCCTCGCAGAGAACGGCGGGATCCCGGAAGACATTTGCCTGCGCTTCAACCCGGGTGGGGACTTCAAGCTGGGTACCACGGTCATGGGCGACCCCGGAGAGGCCAAGTACGGACTGACCCCGCAGCAAATGCCCGTCGCAATCAACCGACTCAAAGAGCTGGGTGCCAAGCGCTTCGGGATCCATTCTTTCCTGGCTTCTAACACCACGGATAGTGACTACTACCCGACGCTGGCGAAGATCCTCTTCCAACTGGTCGTCGACCTGCATGAGCAGTGCGATGCAGAGTTCTTCCTGGTCAACCTATCCGGTGGAGTCGGAATCCCCTATGAGCCGGGCATGCCCAACGCCGACCTCGAGTACATCGGACGTAAGGTTCACGCCGCCTACAACGAGACCATCGGGGCTTCCGGAATGAAGGATCTGGCGGTCGTTGCTGAACTGGGTCGGTTCATCACCGGTCCGAATGCCTGGCTGATCGCCACCGCCCTGCACCACAAGAATATTCACAAGCAGTACGTCGGCCTGGATGCCAGTGCCGTGAACCTGCTGCGACCTGCCATGTACGGCGCGTACCACCACATCACCGTGGCCGGTAAGGAAGATGCGGCACTCGACCACGTCTACGACGTAACTGGCTCACTGTGCGAAAACAATGACAAGTTTGCGATTGACCGTGAACTCCCAGAGATCGAGATTGGCGACCTGGTTGTCATCCATGACACCGGAGCCCACGGGCACTCCATGGGCTACAACTACAATGGCAAACTGCGTTCAGCAGAGGTTCTTCTCGAAGAGGACGGATCATTCCGCATGATTCGCCGTGCCGAGACGCCTCGCGACTACTTCGCCACCATCGCCGGGTTTGAGGTAACTGAGGACCTCGGAAAACCAGAACTTGATCCACTCAAGCAGGGGGACGCCGCTTCCGCGTAACCTAGCGCCAAACACGGTGGGGGTGCGAATGGATGCATCCCCACCGCGACCTCGTCACGAAGGGCTAAAGATGGCAACAGTAAACGTCGCGGTATTGGGTGCGGGCACGGTCGGTTCCCAGGTGATTCGACTGATTGAAGAGCAGGGCGGTGACCTGCGGGCGCGTGCCGGGGCAGAACTGAACCTGCAGTCAGTCGTGGTCCGGGATGTCTCGGCTCCGCGGGACGCAGAGATCGATCCGGCTCTGCTGACAACCGACGCGCAAACAGCCATCGACAATGCCGACCTGGTCATTGAGCTGATCGGCGGTATTGAACCCCCGCGGACCTACGTTCTTGACGCCCTGCGAAAGGGCAAGACGGTCGTCACAGGCAACAAGGCGTTGATTGCGGCTCACGGACCCGAACTCCATGAGGCCGCCAGTGCCGGTGGCGCCGACCTCTACTACGAGGCCGCGGTTGCGGGTGCAGTCCCCGTTGTCTACGGCCTTCGAGAGTCGATGGTTGGTGACAAGATCCTGCGCGTCCTTGGCATTGTCAACGGAACCACCAACTTCATCCTTGATGCCATGACCCAGACCGGTGCGTCGTATGAAGATGCGTTGGCTGAGGCCCAGAGACTGGGCTTTGCAGAAGCCGACCCAACCGCCGATGTTGAGGGCCTAGATGCTGCGGCAAAGTGCGCCATCCTTGCCTCGCTGGCATTCCACACCAGAGTCTCAATTGAGGATGTGGCGGTTGAGGGGATCTCTAAGATCACCGCGGACGACATCGCGGAAGCCGAGGCCGGTGGCAATGTCATCAAGCTCCTGGCTATTGCCGAACGTGTCACCCAGGAGGACGGTTCTGAGGGTGTCTCAGTTCGAGTTCACCCCACTCTGGTTCCGCGCGATCACACCCTGGCGAATGTTCACGGCCCCTTCAACGCGATTGTGGTTGAC
>CAMFDH010000120.1 GCA_945949035.1 uncultured Actinomyces sp. | reverse complement strand
AACACAATCAAGAGGCCGCGGTTGAGATTGAAGAGTCACTCAAGGTCTTCCCCTCCACGCTTCCCTCGGTAAGAGAGTCGGTCTACGCGGCCTGGGTATCTATCTCAGTGGGATGCAACAACACCTGCACTTTCTGCATTGTGCCGCGCCTGCGTGGCCGGGAGAGGGATCGACTTCCACAGGAGGTGCTTGATGAGGTAGCAGCGGTAGTTTCTGAAGGTGCTATCGAAGTGACGTTGCTGGGCCAAAACGTCAACTCGTACGGAGCCTCGTTCAGGGATCGCGGGGCGTTTGCCAAGCTTCTCCGAGAGGTTGGTCAGACCCCTGGTCTGGAGCGACTGCGGTTCACTTCGCCGCATCCGGCAGCCTTCACATCCGATGTAATCGATGCCATGGCTGAAACTCCCACCGTGATGCCCAGCCTGCACATGCCACTCCAGTCAGGCTCTGATCGCATCCTCAAAGAGATGCGTCGCTCCTATCGTTCAGAGCGGTTTAGCCGGATCCTTCGCGAAGTCCGCGAAGCCATTCCAAATGCCGCCATCACAACAGACATCATCGTGGGCTTCCCCGGAGAAACGGAAGAGGACTTCCAGCGCACCCTGGATGTCGTCGAAGAATCGAGGTTTGCCTCGGCCTTCACATTCCAGTACTCCCCGCGCCCCGGAACTCCCGCTGCCACGCGCACGGACATGGTGCCAAGTGACGTCATGGCCGATCGTTACAACCGTCTGGTTGACCTGCAGAACCGAATCTCCACCGAGGAGAACATGGCGCTGGTTGGCTCCAGAGTTGAGGTGCTGGTAGCCGAGGGGGAGGGACGTAAACAGGACGTCACACACCGGCTTTCGGGACGCAGCAGGGACGGCAGACTGGTGCACTTCGCAGTTCCCGAGGGCGCTGATGTTCCCCGCCCAGGTGACCTCGTAGAAGTCCGCGTGACCCACGGAGCCCCGCACCACCTCCTGGCCGACAGCGGACTCGAAGCAGGTGGTCTTTTCTCCGTTCGAAGCACCCGAGCTGGGGACGCCTGGTTGAAGCGGCAGGCCAGCGGTGAGCCGGAGCCCTCCGGGGTTGCGCTCGGCATACCTGTTCTACGCAGGGGTTAGTGGGGGATAGTGGGTCATCAGCAGACCATTGCGGTGGTTGGGGCGACTGCTACCGGTAAGTCTGATCTCGCCCTCGACCTCGCCGACGCACTGGGCGGGCCGGAAGAGGTGGAGATCATCAATGCGGATGCCATGCAGTTTTATCGTGGCATGGACATCGGGACAGCCAAGCTGCCGGTAGATCAGCGCCGCGGATACGTTCACCACCTTCTCGATATTCTCGATGTCACCGAGGATGCTTCGGTGGCCACCTACCAGCAGGAGGGGCGGGCGCTCCTGGATGAGATAGAGGGCCGTGGAAGGCGGGCCATTGTTGTTGGCGGATCGGGCCTCTACCTACGTGCACTCCTAGATGACCTGCAGTTTCCTCCAACCGACACTGAGATTCGTAGTTCTCTTGAAGCTGAGCTTGATGAGGTCGGCAGTCGCGAACTACATCGCAGGCTGCTCGACTTCGATCCGGAGGCAGCTCAGTCGATTGGTGACTCGAATGGGCGGCGACTGGTGCGCGCCCTAGAGGTTATTGCCATCACGGGGCGACCCTATACGGCGTCCCTTCCGCGCTACACCTACTCGTATCCGTCCGTTCAGATTGGACTTCGTGCCCACAAGGACTTCTTGGACCCGCGTATCGAGAAGCGTGCCGAAACCATGTTCCAGGAGGGGCTTGTCAGTGAGGTGGAGCGACTGGTCGGTGAGGGGCTCCGCGAAGGAACTACGGCACGTAGGGCCACCGGCTACGCACAGGCCCTCGCGGTTCTCGAGGGGCGAATGAGTGAGGATGAGGCCGTGAAAGCCACCTTCATTGCCACACGTCAACTGGCGCGAAAGCAAATGAAGTGGTTCCGAAGGGATCCACGGATCAGGTGGATAGATGTTGACCAGCCCGACAGCGGGCCGGTACTTGAGCGCGCCCTTGCCGAACTGCAGTGAGAACTAGTCCCTGGTAACAGTGAGGATGCGAAATCCCTTGCGAGATGCCAGGCGTTCAACCTTGAAGCCCTGTCCCTGAAGCCAGGCTGCCAAGCTGTCTGCGCCGAGGTGGCGGTTCACAACCAGGTAGGCGACCCCGTCCTCTGCAAGCAGGCTGAGCCAGTCCTTGAGCAGAGCCTGAAGACCGGGCTTGCCGATCCTGATAGGTGGATTCGACCAGATGACGTCGAAACGGACGTCGTTGTCACGC
Source organism: uncultured Actinomyces sp. (assembly GCA_945949035.1). GTDB lineage: Bacteria > Actinomycetota > Actinomycetes > Actinomycetales > Actinomycetaceae > Scrofimicrobium. The sequence continues at coordinate 2,738 of CAMFDH010000120.1, read as the reverse complement.
GCGTCCTGAAGGGCGGTGGAGGCATCCAGTGCGAGGACGTTCTTCAAGCCCTGCTTCTTGGCGTTGAGCTTGGTCAGTGCGAGTGCCTTCGCATTGACATCAACGCCCCATACGGTGGCATCGGGGGCGTCCAGTGCCATGGTGATGGCGACGGGACCCCAGCCGCAACCGAGGTCGAGGAATGTTCCCGACGCTGGAAGAGCGGGCGCCTTCTTGAGGAGCTGTTCAGTGCCGAGGTCGAGGTGGGTCGAGGAGAAGACCCGATCGGAAGCCAGGAGCTTCAGCTCGCGGCCCCGGGCATTGACACGGACGGGGTGCAATTTTCCAAGGTCATCGGGGTTGGTATCTGCCTGGGGGGAGAAATAGTGTTCGCTCACGGGTCAAGGTTACCGCTGTTGCAGTAGGTGTCACGGAACCCTGTACTAGCATCGAAGAATGAATGCACAGGACACAGGGAGCGGTAGCGGCTCAGATGAACGAAGCGAAGTTTCGCGGGCAGAGGCAATTGCAGCCCGTGTCCTAGCGCGTGAGGAGGCGGGGGACTTCGAAGGCTCAGACCAGCCAGACTCCTCCGGGGGTATCAATGTCCTTGACCTCGGGCTAACGGGTTCCCGTCATGAGGATTGGCTGGAGCGTGAGTCAACGGGCCGCGCAGCCCATTTGGCTGCCTCCACGGAGCTCGTTGATATTCAAGAGGTCGAGTATCGCCAAGTGCGTCTTGAACGCGTGGTCGTGGTTGGACTTCGTCTCGAGGGAACGGCTGAGCAGGCTGAGGAATCTCTGCGTGAGCTTGCTGCCCTGGCTGGCACCGCGGGTGCCACGGTAACTGCCGCCATGCTTCAGCGAAGGGACAAGCCGGATCCGGCAACCTACCTCGGAAAGGGAAAGGCTGCCGAACTCAAGGAAGTGGTGATTGAAACCGGTTCGGACACCGTCGTAGTTGACGGTGACCTGGCCCCCTCCCAGCGCCGTGGCCTTGAGGACGCTATCGGGGTCAAGGTTGTGGACCGAACCGCGGTTATCCTCGATATCTTTGCCCAGCACGCTCAGTCTCGAGAGGGCAAAGCACAGGTTGAGCTGGCTCAACTCGAGTACCTGCTTCCACGCCTACGTGGTTGGGGCGAGTCGATGTCACGTCAGGCTGGCGGTCGAGTTGCCGGTGGTGAGGGAATTGGTTCGCGCGGTCCAGGTGAGACGAAGATCGAGCTTGACCGTCGAAAGATCAATACGCGCATGGCCAAGTTGCGCCAGCAGATCAAGAAGATGGCCCCGGGACGTGCCACGAGACGCCAGTCTCGACGCCGTGGTGAAGTGCCTTCGGTAGCCATCGCCGGGTATACCAACGCGGGAAAATCGACCCTCCTCAATGCGCTTTCCGGCTCCAACATCCTCGTGGCCGATGCACTGTTTGCCACGCTGGACCCAACCGTACGCAGGGTGCAGACCGAAGATGGTCGTGAGTACACCATCACGGACACGGTTGGTTTCGTGCGTCGCCTTCCAACCCAGTTGGTAGAGGCGTTTCGATCCACACTCGAGGAGGTGGGGGAGGCCGATCTCGTCCTCCACGTGGTTGATGCCTCCCACTCAGATCCTGCCTCTCAGGTCGACGCTGTCAACGAGGTTCTCGACAGCATTGACAACTACGATCGCTCACGCCAGCTCATGGTCTTGAACAAGATCGATCTGGCTTCACCGACTGAGCTTGCACGGCTGAGAGCCCTCTATCCCGATGCGATGGAGGTTTCAGCGGCAACGGGTGAGGGGATCCCTGAGCTCAAGGAGGCGATCACCCGCCTCCTCCCGCGCCCTGAAGTTGAGGTTGATGTCCTTGTTCCGTTCAAGAATGCGGGCCTTGTGAGCCGCGCTCACGATGTGGGTGAGGTAGAGGTTGAGGAGTGGACCGATGAGGGGGTACGCCTGCGCGGAAGAGTCCCCGGTGATTTGGCTGCGAGACTTCGCGAGGTAGGTATCACCGGCTAGACTTGGCACCGAAGGTTTCCCCCTCTACTAAAGGAGAATCTGTGGCAGAGAAGTCAAGCAGCCCAAAGGCGATGGGCCGTCCGTCGAAGCTTACTGTCGTCGGCGCCGGTGCGGTGGGAACCGCGGTCGCCTACTCGGCTGCAATCTCCGGGGTGGCCCGATCAGTCGCACTCTTTGACATCAATGGACCCAAGGTGCGGGCGGATGCGCTTGATATCGCCCACGGTATCCAGTTCACTCCGACCGGAACTGTTGAGGGGTCTGATGACATCAACATTCTCAAGGGCTCAGATATCGTCGTCGTGACGGCAGGGGCGAAGCAGAAGCCCGGGCAGTCACGTCTCGAACTGGCCAAATCAACCGTCGACCTCATGAAGACACTTGTTCCGCAGATGGTTGAGGTTTCTCCGGATGCCATCTACATGTTTGTCACCAACCCGGTTGACGTTGTCACCTATGCTGCCTTGAAGATTTCTGGTCTTCCCCGCAACCAGGTTTTCGGATCGGGGACCGTCCTCGATACCTCCAGGCTCCGCTACCTGATCTCTCAGGAAACCGGTATTTCATCGAAGTCAATCCACGCGATGATCGCGGGCGAACACGGTGACTCCGAGGTCGCGCTGTGGTCTTCAGCTGAGATTGGTAACGTGCCGGTTCAAGAGTGGGGTAAGACCCTGACTGGAAGGCCGTTTGATGATGAGCTGAAGGACCGAATCGCGCACGACGTCGTGAACTCGGCCCACGCGCGCATTGAG
>CAMFDH010000119.1 GCA_945949035.1 uncultured Actinomyces sp. | reverse complement strand
TGCCCGCTTCCGCATCGGCTTGTGCAGCAACCAGCGCCTCCTGGAGTTCAGCAACTGAAGCTACTGCGGCCTCGTCCTTCCCAAAGCCATTGATTGAGTTTTGGAGCGGTCCGGCACCGAGAACCACCCCGATGGCCAGAGCAAGGAACACCGCGATCAGTGAGACAAGGTGATAGCGAAAGTTGACCATTAGCACGCCCTCCAAGGGTTAGCAGCAGACCGAGTAGGAAGACTGGAAGTGAGTGGAAATACTGTAGGAATAACGAGTCCGGCTGTTGAAAGACCAATCAGCCCCGCACCCCACGGGGTAACAAGCAGAGCGGCAGCCAGTGCAGCCACTGCCACGAGCAAAAGTAAACCCAACCACCAACCCGAAAGACGAGGGCGGTACGAGACCAAAAGAGCATCCAACGAGATCAGCCGGTTGCGTAGCTTGGTCGTGACCATGATGTCTCCGGTGGTGTGCAGGCCACTCTGATCAAAAAACTGAGCCAGGGATCGAGAACTCGAACAGTCCACCACGACGGCCGCACCGCTTTGAGCCGCGAACAACAGGGCCACATCCGTCGCAGACAGCCCGGTTGGAACAGCATCAAAGTCAATTGAGTGCCGCTTGAGGAGTCCTCGGGCAGGAACCTCTTCTCCCCTAGTCGGGACCAACACCTGGCGTACTTTCCTCAAAGCTGATGGGTCTGTGTCCCTTGGGTCACCAACCATTACGGTCGGCTTCAAACCCACCGCCGTTAGGGCTGCGGCACCCGAGCCGGCCGCGATGATGACTGGGTGGTGATCACCAATGAACTGGTAGAGCTCCTTTTTCACCGGGACCAGGTTTGAGGTCGGGGTGGCAACGAGAACTATTCTTCCCCGCATTTTGACGCGTGGGGTCGGTAGGCCCGCGCCGTCGACAATCAGGGCCTGTTCAGACCCGAAGTCCCTCGCCGATGACAGGGCGTATGCCTCAACCCTGCTCACCAGCCGTTCTCGGGCTTCATCGTCCTCAACTGCCACATTCTGCTGGGTAACACGGCGTCCCGAGGCCACCAGCATGTCGCCCGTGAAGACATCTTCACCCTGGACGGTGACAGTTTCACCATCGCGGATATCGAGGAGGTCGCTGCCGAGATCATCGATCAGGGGGATTCCCACGCCAAGAAGGACACTGCCTCCCATACCTAGCGCACGGCCCGTCGAGCTCTTGGCTGCGTTAAGGACGATCCTGGGTCGATAGGCAGCGAGGACGTGCGCCGACTCAAAGTCTAAGTCAGGCGCATCAATGATCAGGATGCTGCCGCGCGCTGGCGGTCGGGTAAACCGTCCCTGGCGGTCCGCCACGGCAGCTGTAGCTGAAACCGGGCTAGAGTCAGTCTTTTTCACGTCGCTAATTGTCCCATGGCACCTTGATTTTCCAGTTCGAGGGCGTGTCGGCGCGCCGCGCCACCCCCATCGTCTCCGCCTAGCATCCGCACAATCTCATCGGTTCTATCCTCACCTGCGACAAGGCGAACCCTAGCGTTGCCGTCGTTCTTTTCCACCACAAAGTTCCGGTCCGCAAGCGCTGCGACCTGGGCCAAGTGGGTAACCACAATGACCTGGTGAAACTTGCCGAGCTGCTTGAGGCGTTCCCCGACTTGATTCGCTGTCAGGCCACCGATACCAGCATCTACCTCGTCAAATACCATTGTCTGGGGAGTCTCCTCAGCCGCCAACACTACTTCCAACGCCAGCATGATCCGTGACAGCTCTCCGCCGGAAGCACCTTCTCCGAGAGGGGTTGCGGGGGCGGATGGGTGCGGCTGAAGAAGCATCTGGATACGGTCGGAACCACTTGCGGTTGGTTCGACCGGAGTGACGTCAACAATAAACCTGGCGTTTGCAAGCGCGAGGCCTGCCAGCTCGGTATCTACCAGATCACCCAGACGTTTGGCGGACTTACGACGCGACTTAGAGAGCATGTCCGCAGCCACGGTCAACTCGGCTTCGGCCTGCCGCAGGGCCTCCCTGGCGACCTGCGGGTCACCCTCTTCACCCTCCAGTGCGGCGATTCGAAGCTTGGCCGTCTCTTGCCACACCAGCAGCTCAGCGGCGTCACGCGCGCGTCCCCGACACAGTTCCGTTAGTGTGGCACGGCGCTCGTGCAGGCGAGCCAGTTCATCGGGGTCGTCAAAGAGGTCCTCAAGATAGTCCCGGAGGTCGGTCACCAGGGCCCCGGCCTCGGCATCGAGTGATCGGGCACGTTCTGTGTACTGCTGCAGGCCACCGTCGAGGTTCGATGCGCGAACCAGCGATTCCGCTACCGATCCCAGTAGGTCCGCTATACCTCTGCGACCATATGAGTCATCACCATCAGAGAGCATGGAAAGTGCCGACGATGCAGCGCTTCTCAGAGCCTCAACATTGGAGAGGCGGTCAATGGCCGAGTCGAGCTGGTCTTCCTCATCAACTGCCGGGTCAAGCGCCTCAACCTCGGCCGTGACCTCACGCAGGTACCTCAGCTCTGCTTCAAGGCGATCCCGGTTCTCTTCGAGTTCAATGGTGCGATCTCGAAGCACCTTCACCGCTTCAAACTTGGACCTGTAGTCGGCCAGAAGGTGAGCATGCGGTTCGGGAGAAAAGGTGTCGAGGACCTCCAGTTGGTAGTGCGGGGATCGGAGGCGCCACTGGTCAGACTGCCCGTGAATCGTGATCAGTCCACCTGCAGTCTCTTGAAGAATCTTCGCGGGTACAGGTCGTCCGCACACCGCTGCCCTGGAGCGCGAGGACGTGACTGTGCGCGAAAATGATGCCTCTCCGTCCTCTACGGCGAACCCGCCCTCCTCAAGGAGTTCGGCAACCTGGCGGGGAACGCTCATCACTGCATCGACTTCAGTTCGGTCGCGGTCTGCCTTGATGATACGAGGCTCAGCCCGGCCACCCGTGAGTAACCTCAGAGCGGTCAGCAGCATGGTCTTGCCAGCTCCGGTCTCGCCCGTGATCGCCGTCAGGCCGGGAGTAAGTTCGAGTTCACAGTCCTCCAGTAGTGCCAGGCCAGAGATTCTCAGCTCATTCAGCATGGCCTGTGCTTCCCGGGACGTCCTCGTCCTCGTCATGCACTGTCTCGGCCCGCCACCCTGTCACGGGCAGGTTAAACTTCGTGACTAGTCGCTGAGCAAACGGCATATCATCAAGGCGCACAAGCTTGATTGGTCGCTTCCCCATCGTTACTTCGACCCGCGATCCTGCCGGGACCGTCACTTTGCGTCGTCCATCGAGCCAAATAGTTGGCGCCACGCGGTTAGAAGCCAGCACCCCAACTTCCAGGTGCGAAGTCGGAGCAACCACAAGGGGGCGTGTAAAGAGTCCGTGAGCTGCCAGTGGTGCCATCACGATCGCCTGGGTCTCCGGCCACACTACCGGCCCTCCAGAGGAAAAGGCGTAGGCAGTTGATCCCGTCGGGGTGGCCAGAATGATCCCGTCGGCAGCGTACGTAGACACCACCTGACCATCAACTGCGAAAGCAAAATCTGCGGGATGGGCGTTGTCGGAGTGAAGGATCACCGCATCATTGAGTGCCCAATCCTCATGGACGCTGCCGTCCGGACGGACAACCCGTACCGAGAGTGTCATCCTGGTATCGGTCCCAAAATCACCGGATGCGACCTGGCGTAGAACCCTAACCACCGAGTCCGCGGTTGTTTCAGTCAGGAACCCCATGTGTCCGAAGTTGATTCCCAGCAGAGGCACGTCCTCGCGGAAAGCAATCTCGGCGGCACTCAGTAGGGTCCCGTCACCGCCCAGAGTCAGGATCAGATCGGGCTTATCTTCGAGGACGAGATTCTCGAAGTCATCCTCGCTATCCACAAGATCCGCCACATCAATGACCTCAACACCAAGTTCACCGGCGCGCCGATAAATGCGTCGAGTCGCCCTCTGCACCTCGGCGCGATGACGATGACGGACCAGGAGGATCTTCATGACACCTACTCAATCCCAGTTTGAGGACCAGTTGCAACAGCCGTAGAGATGGCCTCCGCAAGCCTATCGCCAACCAAGACATCGAGGTTGTGCACGGTCGCCGCCCCTGTGGACAGGGGGGCTAGAAGTAAGAAGTACTCGACATTACCCGCTGGGCCTGGCAGAGGCGAAGGTGCAACTGCTACAGTTCCGAGCCCCACCGTCGTGGCGAAGTCTGCAACCTGTTGTACGGCTTCAACGCGTAGTAGGGGGTCACGAACAACTCCCCCGCTGCCAACGCGTCCTCTACCGACCTCGAACTGAGGCTTCACCATCAGCACCTGCAGCGCACCGGGCGCGCAGTGAGCCAGATTCTCGATCACTTTAGTAAGTGAAATGAAAGAGAGGTCGGAAACCACCAGCGTGGGCGCCAACCCCTCTGGGGACAACACCTGTTCGGGTTCTAGGTGACGAATGTTCGTACGCTCGAGGACGAGAACGCGGGGATCTTCACGAAGCTTCCAGGCCAGCTGGCCGTAGCCGACGTCAACTGCCGCCACGCCCTCTGCCCCACGACTGAGGAGCACTTCGGTGAAGCCGCCTGTCGAGGCACCCGCATCCAGACACCACTGCCCGTCAACGGGAGGAAGATAGCCAGCGAATGCGTCCAGCGCACCGATGAGCTTGTGGGCCCCCCGAGACACCCAGTCCTCTTCAGGTGCCGCGACCACTTCGATAGCCGCGGCCTCCTCGACCTGGGTGGCGGGCTTGCTAGCCGTGAGGCCACCGACTGTCACCCTGCCTGCGGAGATAAGCTGCTGCGCCGCCGTTCGTGAATCCACGAGGTGGCGGCGCACCAGCTCTGCATCAAGGCGGCGCCTAGTCATCGCACCTTCATGGATGCCAGCTCTTCGCGCAACTCCTTCTCCAGGCTGCGCAGGTCACCGAGTTCGAGGTTTAGATGCTCGATCTCTTTGGTTGCAGTAGCCTCAGCTGCCTCAGTCGTCACTCGAGCTAACCTCGTCAGCAACTTCGGCATCAGTTGCACCAGCATCCTCAAGATCTGCGGCCTCGTCCGCCAGTTCTTCAGCCTCAGCGATTACCTCGGCCTCCTCATCGGAAAGCTCTTCGTCTTCGTCCTCGGAGTCCTCAGTGACCACACCGGCAAGGAGGTCGTCACGTTCGG
>CAMFDH010000118.1 GCA_945949035.1 uncultured Actinomyces sp. | reverse complement strand
TACCCTGTGTGCATGAGTAGCGCCGAAATTCACGCCCTCCGCGAGGTGATCCGATGAACGGATACGACCAGATCTCCGCACCGTTCGCCCGGCGAGGGCGCCCTACTGTGGCTGAGGCACCCGGCAACACCCGGTCCGACGGAGCAGCCAGCCAGACCCGGGACGGGAACAACAGGTACGACACCTCAACCCCGGAGCGTCGCCGCCAGGCTCTCGCCGCCGCCCGCCGCAGCGGCAACCCGGCCGACGAGGCCCAGGTCCGCCGACAGATCAACCAGGAGGCCAACTCCTCCATCGACGCCCTGATGCTCGGCATCAACGACGTCTCGATGGCCCGCAGGGACAATCGCGCCCGGCGCCAGGGAGGTTACCTCCAGACCGTTACAGCCGCCGAGGCGCGGGGCGGGAACGGCAACCTGCCGCCGTGGCCCCAGAAGGACGGGGATTCTTCGGACTCCCCCGACAGTGGTTCCGGCGGCCGGAAGCGGCGGGGGCGAGTCGCCGAGTCGGCGCTGAACCCGCAGATCAAGTTCAGGGAGACCGTGAACAAGAACGGACTCGACGAGGCCCGGGACGACAAAAACCTCCCGCCGTGGCTCCGCAAGGACGAGGAAGACGACACGGACGACGACGACTAGGCACTAGACTTCCGCGCAGGTAGCTCTCCTCGACATGGGGCAACCTCTTCTGGTGATGGGCCAGTTCAGCTTTGGGGAGGTCATAGCCTTCAAAGATGAACTGGCCCGTCGTTCCTACGCAGCCCCGTCCAAGATGTAGCTGTCATTGGCGGGGCTGCGTTGTGCTCAACGGGAGAGCTGCTGCTTCCGGCACCTCGCCGGGTCCTTGCAGTGCTTCTCGATCGCCAGGTCCGCGTCGGCCTCTGTGAAGTAGTCACGCGTCTGACCCCGGTCGAAGAAAACTCGCCACTGCTTTCGCTTGCCGGGTTCGATCCTCACCGGGCGACCGACCATCTTCTGCCCGCAGGGCGCACACTGCCTGGCCATCTATGCCTCCTGAGCTGCTGTCATACCGGTCAAGTGTGAGGCCGTCAGCGCCAGCGCGGGCACGATGAACCAGAGGGTGTCGCCGTACAGCCATGCCAGAACAGCGATGGGTACCGACACCCAGATGCTCAGGCACCAGGGGCACGCCACCATGTCCTCGACAAAACTGAAGAAGCGTGCCCGGACCCCCTTGGCCGGAGTGCTGAGGTTGTCCTCGGTCATGGCGGCCAGCCAGTCCCGGAAGAAGAACGTGATCGTGTCCCGCCCGATCAGGCGGGTGATCCTGGCGGTCGCCCCGACGGCCAGGAGTGCAGTCATCCAGCCCATGTACCACCCTTCCATTTCATCGCTCTGGGTGAGCAAACGCTACGCAGGGTTATAGCATCGGAAGGTATGCAGTCGATTCCCGGGGGCCGTGGCCATGCCTGTCCAGCTCTTCACCGAGATGCCGCCCTTGCGGCACGCGGCGCCTGAAGATCCCCCCTCGCTCTGGGGCAGCTCTCCGGCTGGGGACGTCGGGCGAGGGCGGACCGTCGCCCTGATCACCAAGGACAACTCGGCCGGACTCGCCGTCGACATGGACCTCATGGACGACTTCCTGACCCGGCACGGATTCCGCACCCGCCGAGCCGATTGGAGGACGACGGCCATGCCCGTCGTCGACATCGGGATCTTCCTGGAGCTGTACAACCCGCGTCTGGCCCAGCGCTGTCGCAAGACGGTAGGGATCTTCAACCAGGAATGGTTCATGCCACAGTGGAAGAGGTACCTGCGGACCCTCGACCAGATCTGGTGCAAGTCCAACGAAGCCCAGGAAGTCTTCAGCCGGTACAGTCCCAAGACCTACTTCACCGGGTTCTTCGGCCGCTACATGCACAACGCCGAAGTCGAACGCACCCGATCCTGTCTTCACGTCCAGGGAAGGTCCACACTCAAGAACACCGAAGCGGTCCTCCAGGCGTGGCGGAACTATCCGGACCTTCCCCCGCTCACCGTGATCACAGTGAAACCGGTCGACGCCCCGCCCCACGTCACCGTGGAAGGCCGCCTGCCGGGTGAAGAACTCCAGCGGCAGCTGAACCGCCACCGATTCCATCTGTGCCCGTCACGGGCCGAGGGATGGGGGCACTACATCGCCGAGGCGCTGTCCACCGGGGCCCACGTCGTCACCACCGACGCCTCCCCGATGAACGAGCACGTGCAGCCAGCATGGGGCAGCCTCCTGGCGCCCAGCCGTCGATTCCGGCGCTACGACGTCCACGAGTACAGCGTCGAGCCCAACGACATCGCCCACGCCGTCTTCACCGCCGACAAGTTCACCGACGACCAGCTCGACCACCAGGCCGAGCAGGCCCGCAACCACTTCCTGAACCGCAACGACGACTTCCGCCGCCGTGCACTGAAACTCCTGGAGATCTTGTGACCGCCACACTCGCCGACCTGATCGACACCCACCTCGCCACACTGCGGACCCGCCTGGAGCGGAACAGTCTCATCACGCTGGAGACCGGTTCGATCCGTAGCGACCAGATTCGCTTTCGGGACGGAGACGGGTGGTCCACTGTGGCCCTGGCCACCAACGTCAAGGTCCACGGAGGCCGGTCCACCTCCGTCGACCTGGACACGTCCGTCGCCAGCCAAGTGCTCTCCAGCAACGGGCTGTGCGACTATGTCCGCCTGGTCGATGGGCACAGTATCGACAAGCTCAGTGAGTACCTGATGACCGGCGACAAGTTCGACTTCATTCTGCTCGACAGTGACAACGACGCCGCCCTGATCCTCCACGAGTGGTACTTGGCCAAGCGCCTGATCAACCCGGGAGGCATCATCATGATCGACGACGTCGAGCCCGGGTCGAAGGAAGTCCTCAAAGGTAACGACCTGATTCCCCACCTGAACCTGCACAAGATCCCGTACAGCCTGCACAAGAGGTCGAAGAACCGGATCACCACGGGCGTCGCGGTCGTGGAGTTCTAACCCCGGGAGTTCTTGGACCACGTGCCAACAGCCTTCGATGCGGCTTTGTACTCTTCGGACAGCTTGGCTGCTGCCCGGCTGAGGGCCCGCCACGCCTCCCGGTCGCTACGCGCCTTGTCACGCCGGACGTGCGCAACCCATGTCAGGAATAGACACTGCTGCTTCTTCTTGGAGTACTCGCTGAGGTACACATCAGGGTCTTCTGGGTGCCGGGGCCAGTCGGGTACTTCCCTACGGATTTGCTGAAGTTCGGCCCGCACACGCCGCATGCCTTCCATCAGCTCCTCATCTGGAACATCAGCAAGCGTCAGCAGGGCCGCGCTTTCCCAGCTCTGCACCATCTGATCAAGCATCATTCTTTCCTTCTGAAGGTGAACCTACGTCGTGGAAATCGTCATCGTCCCCCTGCACAGGCGGCCCGCGTTCGCCATGGCCTGCCTGACACGCCTCTACCATGCGGCCGAGAAGGACGACTCCCTACACTTTCACATCGCCATCGACGCCGCGCCGCACCGTGTCGCCGTGGAGATGGCCCAGGAGATCGCGAGGAAGGTCGGGCCAGAACGGGTGCAGATCGTCCGCAGGCGGCAGAGCTTCCGGGGCAACAGCTACAACGTCATGACCTCCTACAAGGAAGTCATCAACTCCGGCGCCGAGATCATCCACCTCGTCGAGGAGGACGTGCTGGTCGCCGGGGACTACTTCGACTACCACCGGCAGGTCCGCGAGATCGCCCCCGGCGCCTTCAGTGTGTGCGCCTGCCGGAACCAGTTCTGGCCGCTCGACGGCGGACCGCCCGACGAGGAGGACGCCATCTACCTCCAGAGTTGCTACCAGTCCATCGGGGTGTCCTTCACGCCGGACAAGTTGGCTCACGTCGTCGAGCACGCGGTGACGTCCTTCTTCGTCAACCCGCTGCCCTACCTCCGCAAACACTTCCCCGACTCGTCGTTGGGGGACGCCTACCGCGAGCAGGACGGCTTGATCTACCGGGTCATCGAAGCGGGGGAATGCGTCTCGGCTTTCCCCTGTGTCCCCCGGGCGTACCACGCAGGGTTCAGCGGCTACAACCGTGCGGGGACGGCTCTGCCAGGGACCACGGAGGGGCAGGCACGACGCATCCTGACCATGACGGCCGACGAGCTGAATGCACAGGCCCGCAGCTACCGCGACTACGAGACGATCGCCCTGGACGGAGTCCGTAAGCCAGTCACCCGCACTCTGGAATGGTTCTGACCAGGAGCATTATCTGGTCATACGGCGCACCATGGGGCCGATCACTGTCTTCCTGGCGTCTTCGCGACAACCGGCACTGGCCTGAGTGAGGCGGAACATCAACGCCATATCCCGAGTAAAACGCGAGATCCAGGCCCCCCGCTGAGAACGAGGGGCCTGGATCTCGCGGGCAGGTAACCAGCCTGCTCGCTGCCCTCAGAGGGCTTCTTCCAACCGGTAAATCTCACCCGCGCAGCAACGCGGGACCTCGAAAGGTGACCCCATTATGGCGGGTCAGAGCGAAATCAACAACAATAACGCACAGTGCGCGCGACGTCACACAGAGCAGTCGGATCTGGAGACCCTCGTCACCGCCCTGGAGGGCGAGATGGAGGCGCAGCAGACCGCACCCGACCTCCTGGACAGCCCCGACGACACCCCCCGCCCCCAGATGTCCGGGCGGCAGCGCCTCCGCCAGCGCATGACCCTCTCGGACGCCGAGGCCGACGAGCTGAGGCGCTCCATCCGAGCATCCATCGAGCAGATCTCCCTGGGACAAACCCGCATGCTCTCCATGCAGGCCAGTCCTTCCGGCTTGACCCAGAATGATGTCCTCCGACTCCTTCTTCGTGAACTCGGCATCGGACGAGACCATTTCGATGATCATGATTTACCTTTCAGGTCTCGGGGCGCTCGTACCTACTCACCGTGGTCGCCGGTGTGCCCTACCAGCCGTCGGCAGTATCCGTCTTCATCGCTGTAGTGGTCGCACTCGGGGGCCGAGAAGAGCGCGTAGGTCTCGCCAGTCTGGTTCTCCCAGGAGGCCCACCAGGTGATCACCTCATCTTCGGAGAGGTACTGACAAATCACCCGGTGGAGGTGGCGGTCGCGATGCCCCCTCTCCAGTTCACAGGACATCTCGGGGGAGGTTCGGTAGTCGGTTCCGTACAGGTCAACCGACCACTGGAGATCCTTCGGGATGAGGGTTC
>CAMFDH010000117.1 GCA_945949035.1 uncultured Actinomyces sp. | reverse complement strand
GTCCACATGGTTAGTAATGCACTAGCACGACGCCACGCGAGGAAGTGGGGCCGTCGTACGGGTCGTCCCGCTTCGAAGGCGCTTCGGATTTATCTGATCACTGCCGGTCGCCTTGGTTTGGAGCAACTGCAAATGGAGAAGTCCGGAGCAAATAGGGCAAGGGCAGAGGTAGCCCAGGATTCTCTGTCACAGATGATTGCGTCCCGCGACATCTTCCTTGAGATGGGAAGTCTCGCTGCACAGGGAGAAAGGCTGACACGATGACTGATCTCGGACCGGAGTGGGTTCTCGATGAAGATGGAGTTCCCAGCCGTCAAGCAGCACGATTGGTCATATTTGACCCCGAAGGAAACGTGCTTCTCATCCGCGGTCATGACACCCATGACGTCGAACATGCCTGGTGGTTTACCGTTGGGGGAGGGCTGGAGCCGGGCGAGTCTCCGGTACTGGGCGCTATTCGAGAGGCATTCGAGGAGACCGGATTCGTCTTCGATCCCCACCTTGTAGAGGGCCCCATTCTTCACCGCAGTGCAGAGTTTAGGTTTCGCAATGTCATCGCCCGCCAGGAAGAGCTGTTCTTCATGGCGCGCATCAACCAGGTTCGTCCGTCGCTTTCGTCGCAGCAGCTCACCGCCCTCGAGCTTGAGACCCTTGATGAGTTTCGCTGGTTCTCGCCGCAGGAACTTGTCGAAATAGCACAGGTCGACACCGTCTACCCGATCTCTCTTCCCAACCATGTTGCCGCATGGTCAAGAGGGTGGGATGGAAGCATGGTGGAGTTAGGGGAGAGGGATACCGAATGGGTCCGCGACCCCGATCCCAAGTAGGCCTCAACACACCACTCCCGGCGATTTCACCGTAAGGCGGTAGAATCACTTCGGATCTTTAACTGGGAGGCACCATCATGGCCGGTCACTCAAAGTGGGCGACAACGAAGCATAAGAAGGCAGCGATCGATGCGAAGCGCGGAAAGCTCTTTGCACGACTCGTAAAGAACATTGAAGTTTCTGCACGCAACGGCGGAGGTGACCCGGCAGCTAATCCGACCCTCTACGACGCAATCCAGAAGGCAAAGAAGAACTCTGTTCCAGCGGACAACATTGATCGTGCCCTCAAGCGCGGCTCCGGCGCAGAATCAGGTGGGGCCGACTGGCAGAGCATCATGTATGAGGGCTATGGGCCAAACGGCGTAGCGTTGCTCATCGAGTGCCTGACGGATAATCGGAACCGAGCAGCCTCTGAGGTTCGCGTTGCACTTAGTCGCAATGGCGGCAACCTGGCTGACCCGGGTTCAGTTTCGTACCTGTTTGCTCGCACCGGAATCATTGAGGTCCCGGCGGAAGGCCTGGATGAGGACACTCTCTTCGAAGTCGCCCTTGAAGCCGGAGCCGATGATGTCGCTCATCACGGAGATGTCTTCCACATCACCTGCTCGCCATCCGACCTCGTGACCGTCCGTAGCGCCCTGCAGGATGCCGGAATCGACTACAACTCTGCGGAATCAGAGTTCCAGGCTTCTGTCGAGGTCCCGGTTGACCTCGAGGGAGCCCAGAAGGTTCTTCGCCTCATCGACGCACTCGAGGACTCTGACGATGTGCAGAACGTCTACTCAAACGTCGATATCTCAGAAGAGGTCGCTGCTGCCCTAGAGGAAGAAGACTAGGAAGCTGTGCGCGTCCTGGGAATCGATCCGGGTCTGACAAGGTGTGGTCTCGGTGTAGTTGAAGTTGATGACTCTCGCCATGTTCGCCTTGTTGCAGTCGGGGTTGCACGCAGCAGCCCCGACCTTGCCACACACTTCAGGCTCCGTGATATCGCCAACTCAATCAGGGATGCCATAGCGAAATACCAGCCTGAGGTCGTTGCCATCGAACGGGTCTTCACCCAGGACAATCTTCAGTCGGTCACACCAACCACCCAGGTTATGGGTGTCGCAATGGCTGAGGTTGGGCGTGCGGGCCTCCCGATGGCGGTTTACACCCCCTCCGAAGTTAAGGCCGCTGTAACTGGTAACGGACGCGCAGATAAGGCTCAGGTGCAGCACATGATCGCACGCGTTCTCTCCCTTGCCGAACTTCCCAGGCCCGCCGACGCGGCAGACTCCCTCGCAATCGCGATTTGTCATGCCTGGAAGGGCACGGGACTGCTCGGAAGTGGAACCGACAGCCTGGTCGAGGTGTCTCTGTCAGGCAAGGTCTCTTCCAAGGGCCAGCTGACGCCAGCACAGCGCATCTGGGCTGAAGCCCAGGCCAAGCAGAAGAGAAAGGGCGCTGTTGACCCTAGAAGACACACTCCGCAGATCTAGGTTTGCAACACAACCTGTGAAACGAAGCCCAAATTGTCGGCGCACCTTGGTATCGTACATATGTTCGAAAGGGGAAGCGTGATTGCATCTTTGACGGGTTCCGTCCTCAGCTCAGGGGTCGGCTGGGTTCACCTGGGCGTAAACGGGGTGGGTTACAGGGTTGAGATTCCGCAGTCGACTCGTGTTGCCCATGACGGGACTGAGGTGACGTTGCACACGAACCTCATAGTTCGTGAGGACTCGCTGACCCTCTACGGTTTCGACCAGCAAGACGACCGCGATGGATTTGAGGTCCTGATGTCCGTTTCAGGTATCGGACCGCGCCTCGCCCTAGCAGCAATTGACGCAGTGGGGCTTTCAGCACTGCGGCGCGCTATCGCAACCCAAGACCTGGCGACGCTGCAGAAGATCCCGGGTGTGGGTAAGAAGACAGCCCAGCGAATGGTTCTCGAAATCGGAGAGAAGCTCGGTCTTCCCACTGTTGAGGCCGAGGACGATCGCGCTGCGGACACAACAGATTCTGTAACCCGTGCTTCCGTGGCGTTAGCTCTGGAACAGCTCGGATGGCAGCGTTCACTGGTAGAGCGAACCCTCGACGAACTTACCGGTGAATATTCCGGTATGGAAGCCATGCTTAGAGCCGCCCTTTCAACCCTGGGGGCACAACGTGGCTTCTGATCTCCAAGATTTTGACTACGGTGACATTCCAGTTGAAGTCCCAGCCACGAGCAGGATCGTCGCCCCTGACTCGGATGAGTTAGAGAGGGCCGCTGAAGCAGCTCTTCGCCCTCGTACCCTTAACGAGTTCATCGGCCAGCCTGCCGTTCGAGCCCAGCTGAGCGTCGTTCTCGACGCAGCGCGTGGAAGGGGGGAGCCCGCGGATCACGTCCTTCTAGCCGGTCCCCCCGGGCTGGGGAAGGCGACTCTGGCAATGATCATTGCTTCCGAGATGGGTGCATCCCTTCGTCTCACATCCGGGCCCGCAATTCAGCATGCGGGTGACCTGGCATCGATTCTTTCTGCCCTTCAACCCGGCGATGTCCTCTTCATAGATGAGATTCACCGACTCGCGCGGACTGCCCAGGAAATGCTCTACCTGGCAATGGAGGACTTCCGGGTCGACATCATTGTTGGTAAGGGTCCCGGAGCCACATCGATTCCACTGACCCTTCCACGCTTCACCGTCGTCGGGGCCACCACACGTTCGGGCATGCTGCCCGCCCCACTTCGCGACAGGTTCGGTTACACCGCACACCTTGAGTTTTACTCGCCCGAAGACCTTCACGCGGTTGTCACTCGAAGTGCCTCTCTGCTCGGCAAGCAGATCCAGCGTCAAGCTGCCAGTGAGATTGCAGGTCGTTCCCGGGGCACGCCCCGAATCGCCAACCGGCTTCTGCGCCGCGTAACTGACTATGCACAGGTGGCAGGGGAACCAGATGTCTCGCAGGCAAGCGCACACGCTGCCCTTGAGCTATTCGAGGTCGACAGTCTGGGCCTTGACCGCCTTGACCGCGCTGTCCTCGAGATCATGTGCCGAAACTACGGTGGGGGACCGGTTGGACTGTCAACCCTGGCGCAAACAGTTGGCGAAGAGGCTGAAACGATTGAGACGGTGGCTGAGCCCTACCTGGTTCGTCACGGCTTCATAATTCGAACATCGAGAGGCCGAGTTGCCACTCAGAAGGCTTGGGAACACATTGGGCTTCGACCTCCGGAAACGGACGCCCTGTTAGGCGTATAGCGTATTTCAGCTCGCGCCCGCGTTATTTCGCACATAAGATAACCGGTCGGGTTACTCAAAGCCCCGTGGTTCCCCTAGACTCTTGGGGTCTATAGATTTCCAATGAAAGTAGGTCGGCCGTGGGTCCTGAACTTCTCTTGTTTATGGGTGTCCTGGTTGTTGGCATGTTCGTTATGAACTCATTTGCCAAAAAATCACAGAAGAAGCGCCAGGAAGAGCAAGAGCGGACCATGCGTGAGCTGATGGTCCCCGGAGCTTGGGTTCAGACCTACTCTGGTTTCTTCGGTCGCTTCGTAGACGTTGACGGAGACGTCGTTATTCTCGAAACTCCCAGCGGAGAGGAAACCTACTGGCTGCGCGCTGCAGTTCGTGCGGTTACCGATCCTCCCTTTGAGCAGATTGCTGATCCGGTAGAAGAGGACCACATCGTGGACCTTGACACCACCGATCACGACGTAATCGACCAGTTCGATGAGGGCGACCAGGACTCAACCGAAGAGCCCAAGAACTAACAGCGCACTCAAGCATCGCAGATAAAGGTCCATACCTTGGCAACAAAAACCAATCGTCCAGGCCGGACACTGCTCTCACTGCTCATCGCCGTCGCGGTCGCAGTGGGAGCTTTGGTCGCCGGTCACTTCACTCAGGGAGCAGCCTTCACCCCGAAGCTCGCCCTTGACCTAGAGGGTGGCACCCAGGTCATCCTGACCCCTAAACTCGAGGCCGGCTCAGAGTCCCGCACGGTGACAGCTGAAGACATGAACGAAGCCATCGCCATCATCCGCCAGCGCGTGGATGCCTCAGGCGTGGCAGAGGCCGAGATTTCTACCCTCGGATCCAACAACATTGTGGTCTCAATTCCCGGAGAGACTGATGAGTCAATCCTGAACCTGGTCCGCACCTCTGCAACCATGCGCTTCCGCCCGGTTCTGCAGGTACTTTCACCCACTGCGCTTGACACATCGCAGATTCCCCAGAGTGAGACCGAGCTTGCGGCGATGACTGCCGAAGAACTCGCCGCCACGCTGGCGGATGTGAACGGTGATGGGGTCATTTCTGATGAGGTCGAAGGAACCCCCGAGAACAATTCGGACACAGCTTGGATCGCTGAGGCTCGCCCCAGAGACGCACGACGTCTCGACTGCCC
>CAMFDH010000116.1 GCA_945949035.1 uncultured Actinomyces sp. | reverse complement strand
CTCTGATACGGCGCCACGTGACAGCCACGCCCGGGCGGGCTTCTGTTTCGCGCGTCGGTGACTTTCACTTGGCTCTGCGCAGGTGGACGCCAGTCCTGATGGCCACCGTCCTCACGGTTCTACTCATTGGTCTGTCGATGTATGTCGGGGTGGCCGACGTGACTGCAGAGTCGGGGCTGGGCGGCGAGTTTCTATGGATCACCAGGTTCCCCCGCACGGTGGCCCTCGTCCTTTCCGGAGCGGCCATGGCCATGGCTGGTTTGGTCATGCAGCTGCTGACGCAGAACCGCTTCGTCGAACCAACGACAGTGGGCACGACCGAGTGGGCCGGCCTCGGACTGCTGCTCGTCTACGTCTTCTTCCCCATGGCAGGCCTCCTGACGAAAATGGGTGTCGCCATCGCATTCGGGTTTATCGGCACCATGATCTTTTTTGCTTTCCTGCGCACCGTGAAGTTGAAGTCCTCCCTGATCGTTCCGATCGTGGGGATTATGTTTGGCGCCGTGGTCAGCGCCATCTCCACCTTCATTGCGATTCGGTTCAATCTGCTGCAGACCCTGGGAGCTTGGTTCGCGGGCAGGTTCACGGGCATCGAGGTCGGACGCTATGAACCCCTGTGGATCGTTCTCCTCACCTGCGCCGCTGTCGTCCTCCTTGCCGACCGTTTCACCGTCGTGGGGCTAGGGAAGGAAGTGGCGACTAACGTCGGCCTCAACTACGAGCGCATCGTCCTTCTCGGCGTTGGCCTGGTGTCGATCACAACCGGGGTGGTCACCGTTGTGGTTGGGGTCCTCCCCTTCCTCGGCCTCATCGTCCCCAACCTGGTCTCTCAGGTTCGCGGCGACAACCTGCGCACAAACATCCCCTGGGTGTTCCTCACCGGTATCTGGATCGTAGTTATCTGCGATCTGATTGGGCGCGTCATCATCATGCCCTTCGAAGTCCCCGTCTCACTGGTGCTCGCGGTAGTGGGATCCGTGGTCTTCATTGTCATGCTCTTGAGTGCGAGGAGGGGCGGTGCCCATTAGTGCTCCCACCAGGCCCGCAAGCGGGGTCAACCTCCATGTGCCAACGAGGGCGGTTGCGCTCGGTCACGACACGGTCGCCCCTGCGAGGCAGCAGAGCCGAGCGGTCGGGGCTTTTGTGTCGTCCTCGCACCGGGCTCGCTACAGCCTCATCCTGGGCGGACTGATCATTGCGTCCCTGGTTATCTGCTTTCTGATTCTCACCTGGGGCAACAGCTTCGCGCCCTTCACCGACAAGTGGTGGCGCGTCACCAGCATGCGGGTGAGTGCCGTGGTGGTAATTCTGACGGTGACCTTCGCGCAGGCGGTTGCGACCGTGACGTTTCAGACCGTCACCAACAACCGGCTTATCACACCCTCGATAATGGGTTTTGAATCACTGTTCGTCCTCGTGCAAACCGGCATCGTCTACTTCATGGGTGCCAGTTCACTTGTGGGTCTCAGTAGCACCACGCAGTTCCTCATCCAGTCAACCGTGATGGTTGGTTTTGCGGTTCTCCTCTACTCCTGGCTACTTTCGGGGCGCCTTGGCAACCTCCACATCATGCTCCTGGTCGGAATCGTCATCGGGACTGGTTTGGGGGCACTCTCGACCTTCATGCAACGCATGCTTGATCCCAATGAATTTGATGTGTTGCGGGCGCGCCTTTTCGCCAACATCGGTTCTGCGGAAACGGAGTTGCTGCCCCTCGCCCTCCCGATCTGCCTGATTGCCGGAGGTGGAGTTTGGCTGCTGGGACGACGCCTCAATGTTCTGGCCCTGGGCCCCGAGGTTTCGGCGAACCTCGGTCTGAACCATCGGCGCCAAACCATGTTGATGCTGACCCTGGTGGCGGTTCTCATGGCGGTCTCGACCTCCCTGGTCGGACCGATGACGTTCCTCGGTTTCTTGGTCGCGACCCTCGCCTATCTCATCACGGACACTCATGACCACCGCCGGGTTCTCCCGGTGGCATGGCTGGTGGGGATAGTTGTCCTCGGCGCGGCCTATCTGATGTTGAAGCATGTTTTCCCCATGGTTGATGCGGTGATGATTATTGTCGAGCTGGTCGGGGGCGTGGTCTTCCTCGGCTTCCTCATGAAACGAGGTCGCCTGTGATCACAATTGATAGCGTCACCAAGCGCTACTCCAAGGATGTCCAGATCGGCCCGGTAAGCCTCGAGCTTCCAGCTGGTGGCGTGATTGCCCTGGTCGGTCCCAACGGGGCTGGCAAGTCAACCCTTCTGACGATGATGGGCCGGCTGATGACCCCCACCTCTGGTTCCATCGCGATCGGTGGCCTGGATGTGAATGCCGCTCCTTCGAGGGATGTGGCGCGGAAGGTATCGATCCTGCGGCAAGAGAACCACTTCGTCACCCGACTTACCGTGCGACAGCTGGTTGGCTTTGGTCGCTACCCGCACAGTGGTGGGCGCCTTACCGCAGCGGACGAAGACGCCATCTCGCAGGCCATCGACTTTCTGGACATGACCGACCTCGAACAGAGGTTCTTGGATCAGCTTTCCGGGGGGCAGCGGCAACGGGCCTACGTGGCGATGGTGCTGGCTCAGGACACCGAATACTTACTTCTGGACGAGCCGCTCAACAACCTCGATGCTCAACACTCGGTCCAGATGATGACGCAGCTGCGCCGGGCCGCAGACGAACTGGGAAGAACCGTCGTCATCGTCCTTCACGACATTAACTTTGCGGCAGCCTACAGCGACTACATTGTTGCAATGGATGATGGCAAGATCGCCATTGCTGGCACGCCCGAGGAGATCATCCGCGATGACGTGCTGAGCTCGGTTTTCCGCACTCCGGTAACCGTCGTTGATGGTCCTGGCGGGAAGTTTGCGGTCTACCACCGCACCTGAGCGGCCAGTATCAGTCTTCGTTCGAGGTCGATGTCCCTGGCGCGGTACTGAAGAGGTAACGGGAAACCCGCCTGAGAATGCTGCTGACGTCAACGTCTCCCGGTGAGAGTGCGTCATACATCTGCAGGCCATCCCAGAGAGCCACAAACATTGCCGCCAGTTCATGGGAGTTGAAGTCAGGACTCTCACCCCGAGAGCTTTCGTCGGAGACCTCGATGACACCGCTCCAAGCCTCAACCATTTGCGCCTGGCGAGCCCGAAGGTACTCTCGCGCCGGGTGGTCCTCGCTTCCGGCCTCGGCGGTCATGATCGAGAAGAGTCGTGTCAGCTCTGGTCGTTCACTGTTCGAAACCACCAGCCGCGCAACCCCGTCAGCAATTCTCTCAGTGGTAACCGAGTCGAGCACATCCCCTTCAAGCGCCTCGGTTCCGCCCGTGACATCACGCCAGCGCAGAACGGAGATGAGCAGAGACTCTTTTGACTTGAAGTGGTGCAGGAGCGTGGAATGGTCAATATTGCACGCCCTGGCAACGGCTCTCATCGAGGTTCCGTGAAACCCACTGGTAGCAAATACCTCGGCCGCCTTTTCGATGATTTGGATCTTGGTTCTCTGGCCCCGAGAGCTTCCGGTTTCAAAGCCGTCCAGCAGTGCAGCCGCAAGGGAACTGAGGTCGTTGTCTGCCATTGCTTCAATATACCGAGTTGTTATCTACTAACGGGACCAACAGTTTCCACCATGTGGTAGAAATAGGCCGAAGACAGCGTGTTCATGCTGAATGCGGACCCAAGGAAGGTGCTCTCCGTGCAGACAAACTCTGAGAAACAGGCCGGGACTGAGTCTCGCTGGCATCCTGGTGACAGCCTCATAACCGCACGCAACGCGTTGATTATCGCGGGCATACTTGTCGCCCTGATGGTAGCCGGGAGCCTGTGGGACTACCCGGTTTCTCAGGCCCTCTACAATCCCACCAATGTCGTGGGGATCTTCGGGGCGGCCTACGGCGAACTACCCCTGGGGATGGCGCTTCTGGCCTCAGGCACCCTACTCTTCACATACCGAAATACCGAGCGTAAAGCAGTGGGGATCGGCCAGGCCATTGGCGGAGGTCTCCTCTATGTCCTTGGTGCAGGATCCATTATTTACCTTCCAACCAGATACCTCGCCTGGCCCATCATCATCGTGCTGATCATCGGCGTAGCAATTGTGGTTGCGACCACGCTGGGAATACTCAAGGTCACCGACAATACCGACCGCAAGGTGGTCGTCCGGGTCGCCCTCATTCTGTTCATCGTTCCGCTGGTGGAACTCATCCTTGTCAACATTGTCAAGATCGGTTGGGAGCGCCCACGCATGCGTTTCCTTGCTGAGACGGATGCTGTCGGTTTTCACTCCTGGTGGGATCCCGGTACACCTGAGAAGGCAGGTTTGGTCGAGTCCGGAATCGCCTCAGAAGAGTTCAAGTCGTTCCCCTCTGGACACACCGCTAACGCAGCCAACCTGATCCTCCTCACCGTCCTCGTTCCCCTTCGAACCAATCTGGAAAAGTACTCGGGACTGTTCCTGTGGATCGGTGCTGTCTGGGGGATCTTCATCGGGTTCACCCGCATCATCGCGGGAGCCCACTTCATCACCGACACCATGGTGGGGTTCTCCATCACGTTCATCGTCATTCTGGTTGCGTACCGTATCGCGTTTCCCCCGGTACCAACCAGGTCACCAGGCTTCACTTCCGGAACAGAAACTGTGAACCACCAGGTTCGAAAGGATGATGCAGAGTGACCCGCTCCCACCAGCCACTCATTGAGCAAATGACGCTGGAAGAGAAGGCGTCCCTGATGTCGGGGGCCAACTTCTGGAACACCAAGGCGATCGAACGTCTGGGGATCCCATCTTTCATGCTGACAGATGGGCCCCATGGACTGCGGAAGCAGGCCGGAGCAGCCGATCACCTGGGACTGCACAACTCGGTTCCCGCCACCTGCTTCCCCACCGCCTCCATGTTGGCAAACACCTGGGATCCGACCCTCCTCGAAGAGATAGGGAAGGCCCTGGGTATCGAAGCCAAGGCAGAGGGTGTCAGCGTGCTGCTCGGCCCCGGCAACAACATCAAGCGGAACCCGCTGGCGGGCCGTAACTTCGAGTACTTCTCAGAGGATCCCCTACTTGCCGGCAGACTTGCCGCCGCTCTGATTCGTGGCATTCAGTCCGAGGGCGTGGCTGCGTCATTGAAGCACTTTGCGGTGAACAGCCAGGAGAAGCACCGCATGAGCATCGACGAGGTAGTCGATGAGCGTGCGCTTCACGAAACCTACCTTGAGGC
>CAMFDH010000115.1 GCA_945949035.1 uncultured Actinomyces sp. | reverse complement strand
CAGCAGACGCAAGCGCCTCATGGCCAGGTGGTTTGTCAATATGGGCCGCGAGAAACAGGCCGCCGGCGCCGAAGTCGACCGACTCCAAATCAAGATCGGCAGCCTACGCGACGCCGTCTCCACCCTCTCCGGTGGTAACCAGCAGAAGATCGTCCTCGGCAAGTGGCTGATGAACGACCCGCGCGTCGTCCTCCTCGACGACCCCACCAAGGGCGTCGACGTCGGTGCAAAGGCCGAAATCTACGAGATCATTCGCACCCTGGCAGCCAGCGGGGTCACCGTCATCCTCAACTCCAGTGATGACCAGGAACTGGTGGCCCTGTGCGACCGGGTGTTCGTGTTGTATGAGGGCGAGGTCGTCACGGTTTTGAACGGATCTGAAGTCACCCAGGACAACCTGGTCTCAGCCGCGCTACTTGTCGGCACAGCAGACCCCGCCGCACTCAAGGGAGGGAAGTGATGACTGAAACCAAGACCGGCCTGACGGACGTCCTTCGGGACGGATCGTGGACCAAGCGGTTCAACTTCCGCCTCAACTATGCCGTCACCCTCGGCCTGCTGATCCTGGCGGTGGTCATCAACGCCGCCCTGCAACCCACCTTCTTTACCCAGTACTCCCTAACCAGTAACTTCGCGACCTTCGCCCCGCTGGTCTTCGCAGCGATCGCCCAGGCGATCATCATCATTGGCGGCGGCATCGATCTCTCCCTGGGGGCACAGGTCGCCTTCATCAGTGTGGTGACGCTGAGGGTCATGGATGGTCAGGACTCACGGATCTGGCTGGGGGTCATCACGGCCCTGGTCACCGGGGCCGCGTGCGGCGCCCTCAACGGCTTCATCGTCGCGGTGATCCGTCTGCAACCCCTGATCGCCACCTTCGCCACCTCATCCGTTTTCGCCGGCCTCGCCCTCGTGGTGCTGCCGACCCCGGGCGGGGCTGTCCCCGCCTCCATGGTCTCCAGCTACCGCATGGCGGTGGCGGCAATCCCGGTGCCCATCCTGCTGGTCGCCCTCGGCATGCTGCTGTGGTGGGCGATGTCGAGGACGCGCTACACCCGCCAGCTCTACGCCGTCGGCGGTAACCGCGAAGCCTCCTACGCCTCGCTGGTGCCGGTCACCTCTGTGACGTTCCGCAGCTTCGTCTTTGCCTCCATGTTCGTGGGCATCGCAGCCCTGACCGTCCTCGCCAACACCGGATCCGGCGACCCCTTCATCGGGGCCAACATGGCACTGGACTCCAGCGCAGCCGTCGTCCTCGGCGGAATCGCCCTCTCGGGCGGACGGTGATCACCCTTCGGGGCAGTCGCAGGGGCACTGATCCTGGCGATCTCCTCCAACATCCTCTTCTTCCTGAACGTCCCGACGACCTACCGGGCCCTGGCATCCGGCCTCATCATCATCGTGGCCCTGGCCCTTTCCGTGATGACGACGAAGAGGGGTAAGGCATGAGCACCGCAATCGACACTCCCGTTGAGGAACTGGCCCGCGAACGCAACCTCGGGTTCCTGAAGAACCCCGTCCTCATCGCCCTGGTTATCACCATCCTGCTCATCGTGGTGGGACAGATCGTTTCCCCCGGATTCGGCTCTTACAACCAGGTGCTGGCCATGCTGCGCGTGGCGTCCTTCCTCGGTTTCATCGCCATCGGACAGACCATCGTCATCCTCTCTGGCGGTGACGGCATTGACCTTTCGGTGGGGAAGGTGGCGACCCTGGGGGCCATTGTCGCCTCCAAGATCATGGAGGGTTCCAACGACAACCTGGTCCTGGGGATCCTGATTCCGCTTGCGGTCGGGTGCGCGATTGGCTTCTTCAACGGCCTCGGCATCCTGCTGCTGCGGATTCCGCCCTTCGTCATGACCCTGGGTATGTCGGGCGTGGTCACCGGCCTCATCCTCGCTTACACCGGTGGTGTTGCCGGAGGACGAAGCGCCCCGGCCCTCACCGCCCTCGTCAACGGCCGCTGGCTGTTCAACATCCCGGGGGTCCTCTACCTGTGGGTCATCGCCACCATCCTCGTGACGATCTTCCTGCGCCGAACCTGGACCGGGTGGAACATCTTCGCGGTTGGGGCGAACCGAACCGCCGCCCGACTCTCTGGCATCCCGGTGACGAGGACGGTTCTGCTGTCCTACGTCCTCTCCGGATTCTTCGCGGTCATGGGTGGTCTGATGCTGCTGGGTTATACGGAGACCGTCTTCCTCAACCTGGCTGACAACCTGACTCTGCCCTCGGTGGCAGCGGTGGTGATTGGCGGAACCCTGGTGGCAGGGGGAATCGGCGGTTACGTGGGCTCGGCCATCGGTGCCGTCCTGCTGACGGTTCTGTCCTCTTTCCTCACCACCATCAACATGCCGGAATCGGGACGCATCATCATCAACGGTGCTGTGCTGATCCTTCTTCTGGCGGTTTACGGCAGGCAGCGCAAGCTGCGCAGTTAGCCCGGCACATTTGACAAGTGTTTCTTAGGTTCTACTCGAGTTCTGCAGTTTGACGCATCCTGCTTTCGCAGGGGGCTGGAAAGGATTGATTGACAATGGCAAATCGAAAGACGCTGGGCGTCGGAATACTTGGTGCGGGGTTTATTGGTCACTTCCACGTTGACTCATTCCGGGGCGTCCGGGACGGGGATGTGGTGGCTGTGTCTTCCCGGCGCCTTCACAAGGCAGAGGAACTGGCCCGCAAGGCCGAAGAGATCGGCGTCGGGTTCGACGTAGCAGCATACGACGATGTGGTTGAGCTGGTACGGGACCCCCGCGTGGATGCCATCTGGGTGTTGACCCCCAACTTCACCAGGGTTGAGGTCGTCAAGGCCATTACCGATGAGGTGATTGCGGGTCGCGCCGAACTGAAAGCCATCGCCATCGAGAAGCCCCTGGGCCGCACGGTCGCCGAAGCCCGTGAGGTTCTTGAGATGGTTCAGGCTGCCGGCCTCCTCCACGGTTACCTGGAAAACCAGGTGTACGCCCCCGGCCTCGTCCGTTCCCGTGAGATCGTCTGGGCCCGAGGAGCCGCCGGTTCCGGTTCCCCCTATCTGGCCCGCGCTGCCGAGGAACACTCGGGTCCTCACAACACCTGGTTCTGGAACGGGGTGACCGAGGGCGGTGGCGTCCTCAACGACATGATGTGCCACTCGGTTGAGGCCGGGCGCTTCCTGCTCACCCCTCCGGGTACGCGCCTCTCGGAATGGCTGACCCCGGTGTCCGTCACCGCCACCATCGCCTCCCTGAAATTCGGACGTCCCGAATACGCCAAGTGGCTGCAGGACAACTACGAGGGCGTTGTGGATTACACCCAGGCCCCGTCCGAGGACTACGCTCACGCGGTCTTCGAGTTCATCAACGGTGATGGCGAACCCGTTGTCGTGGAAGCCACCACCTCCTGGTCCTTCGTCGGTGCCGGCCTCCGACTCTCCTTCGAACTACTGGGTCCGGAATACTCCATGGAGAACGACACCCTCTCCACCGAATCCAAGCTCTTCCTTTCCCGCAACCTGCAGCAGTCCGAGGGTGAGGACATGATTGAGAAGCAAAACGCCGAGCAGGGTCTGATGCCCCTGCTTTCAGATGAGGCCGTCTCCTACGGTTACACGGGAGAGAACTCCCACCTCACCACCATGTTCCTCAAGGGCGAGCAACCACTTGAAGGTCTTGAGTCCGGCCTTGAAGTCATCGAACTACTAATGGCCGCTTACAAGTCAGCCGAACAGGGCCGCACCATCACCTGGCCCCTTGACCTCGAAGACTTCGTCCCCGCAGTTGCCAAGGGGGAGTGGAACCCCCGCGGCTAGCGAAGCATCGGGACAAAGGTATGCCCCGATGTACTGATGAACTGCTCCCCATTAGTTGGACTGAGAAATCAGTTACCAGTTATGGGGAGCAGTTCTATGCAAGGAGAAAGTTGGCGCGGCGAGCACCAACGTGAGCAACTCGTTACGCTATTCGAGGCTGACTATCTGAGTCGCTACTGTGCTCAGTTCATTGTCCGGGCTACCTTTAGGCAACACATATTGTCTGAGTTGCTTCTTCTGGGAGGGTCTACCTGTGTCTATGAGTATGCGGCCGACGCAGGGCAGCGTGAGTACGCGCGATCTGGCCCGTGATAACCGTGGTCTGGCTCTTTCCACCCTGGTTGGTGGGCAAACCCTGTCGCGAATGCAGATTGCGGAGCTGACGGGGATCTCTCCGGCGACGATGAGTCGCCTGACTCCATCTTTGCTGGAGTCCGGTCTGCTCAGTGAAGCGGGTTCGGATGAGACTACCGGGGGACGTCCCTCAGTCATGTTTCGCTTCAACCCCAACTCTCGAATGATCCTGGCGGTTGATATCGATGAGCACTCCCTAGATGTTGCTGAGGTGAACCTGGTGGGGGAGATTCGGCGTCGCCGCACTCTGCCAGTGGCAAGTATGTCCGCGGAAGAGAAGCTGGCGTACCTTGTCGAGACTGTGGCCAGCACCGTGCGCGACAAGGCGGGGGAGCATCCGTATGTCACCGTCGGGGTCTCAGTACCTAGTCCCGTCGATGCGGACGGCAAGGTGATGATGGCGCCTGCCCTTGGCTGGTATGACGTGGAGCTTGGAAGGCTGCTGCGGGAGCAGGTGGAGATTCCCGTTGTGATTGAAAATGACGTCAACCTGGTCGCATACGCAGAGTACAAGCTTGGTGACTGGGGAGAGATTGAGTCGCTAGCCGCAATTGGTGTCTACGAAGGTGTGGGTGCCGGGATTGTTGAGAATGGTCGGCTGTGGCGGGGGCGCGGTGGCGCTGCGGGACAGTTCGGCCGGATGCTGGCTGATAGTTCGGGGTTGAAGCCGCGTGGTCCCGCCTACGGTCAAATGGAAAGCAGGCTCGGTTCTGCTGCGATCAGAGCCAGGGCAATTGCGGCTGGGCTCATTGCCGCTGATAGCCCTTCTGCCGAGGGTGTGTTCCTTGCAGCGATGGAGGGGGATGAACGCGCATTGGAGTTCATCGACGAGATTGCCTCTGAGTTTGCCACGCACCTGACCAACTTCTGTGTGGTGGTTGCCCCGGATCGGGTGGTGTTTGCTGGCCTGTTTGCGAAGTGGGCGGATCTGATGCTGCCGATCATTGCCGATCTGATCGAGCCGGCACTGTTGCAGCCGCCTGCCTTAGCAGTGGCCTCGGCCGGCCCGGGTGGAAAGGTCATCGGGGCCGGCCTCTATGCATTTGAGCAGGTGGGCGGCTTGGAGTC
>CAMFDH010000114.1 GCA_945949035.1 uncultured Actinomyces sp. | reverse complement strand
GCAGGCAACGTTGCGTCAGGTAAGTCTGGTAGTCGTCTACGAGCGGCTGCGGGTGTTATGGGTGCCGCTGCGTTAGCCACTGGCAAGCGCGCATTCAGCAAGGTAAGCCCCTCCGTAAACAAGGGTCATGCCCTGTCTTTCAAGGAGAGCATGAAGGTTCGGCGCATGCAGAATGCGATGGCCGGTAAGTCCGGAGGCAAGATGCTAGCAGCCGCGGGTGTCATGGGGTCTGCGGCGGGAGCTGCTGCCAAGTTAGCAAAGTCGAGAGCTTCTGCCGCGGTTCGCGGATCAGGGCTAGTGCGTTCACTTGCTCATGGCAAAGACGGATTCAAGGCGTTCGCCGCCAAACACAGTGTTGACGCTGATGGCCGCAAGCGGAGTCTTCTTGCTGCCGGTTTCGCTATGACGGGTGCTGCTGCTGGCGCCGGTGTTGGGAAGGCGGCGGGTGCTGTTGGGCGCAATGTTGTCAAGGGTGTTCCGGTTGTTGGTCGTGGCGCTGTGCGGATGGCTACCGGCATTGATACGCGCTCTGATCAGTGGCGTCAGTCTCAAGGGCTTGGTCGTGCGGCGCTGTTGGCGCGTGGTACGGGTACTGCGGTGAAGAGGACGGCTTTGGTTGGTGCTGGTGCTGCGGCGGTGGCGTTGACTCCGTGGGCTGCAGCCCCTCTCGCGGCTGGTGCTGCGATTCGTGGCGGGTATGCCGCTAAGCGTAAGGTTCGTTCGAGGATCCAGGAGATGGATGACGAGCGTTATGCTCAGCGTCAAGCCCAGTGGCAGCAGCAACAGCAGTCCCCGCAACGGGGTGAAGGTGAACCAAGCCAACTGGATGATGATGACATGCGGACGGATGAAACCAAGGAGCAGCTTGGTCGACGAATGCCGGCTGAGGACATTCAACCTGGCCGCAGTGGTGTCGCGGAAGACTTCACACCTACTCACGACCTTGGCCTTCGGGAGCAGGCTGCACCCGTCGGCGCCGCATTTGACGGGCCACTAACTCAGGATGAGTCGTCACAGGTTGCTGACGATGGCTCATACCACTCGTCTGCACATGGGGGCCGTCCAGTTCACGATGGGCCAGCACAGGTGGCTGGGGGTACTCCACGCCGCCCGGTTGCACCCGCCCGCGTGGTAGACGGTGGACCATTAACTCAGGGTGGTCCGTCACAGGTTGTTGATGACGGCTCATACCGCTCGTCTGCACCTGCTCGCACCCCATATGAGGAGCCTCGAGCGCAGGATGCACCTCCGGCTTACGATGAGCCGACACGGGTGACTGGTGAGGCTCCACGCCGCCAAGTTACCTCTGCGGGCAGTCCTTCAAATAGTGGTCGCTCGCGTGGTTCTTCGGGTCGGACACAGCCAGCTGCCCCCACCAGTCCGGTTGCAGTCTCTGGCAGTGGGGCTGACGTGCGCACATCTGGCAGGGAGTATTCAGATGCTACGCATGGTGGCCCTGCGGCGACCCGAAACGCTGAGGCAATGCGGCAGGAAGACTCTGCGGAGGTGGAGGCCCGCAACAAGCGCATGGTTGAAGGGTTTAGGGAAAACGCTGCATACAACAAAAACAACAGCTAACGTCTAAAGGGCCAACGGAACTGGATTGAGGAGGTTTCATGGGGGACTTCAACGAAGCGGGTGTGAGCAGAGTGCCACCTGGCACATCGGACGGTGGGCGATTCACCCACAGTAGCCACCCTGAATCGGATGTCATGTTGTCAGAAGTGGGCTACCTGGAGTTGAGTGACGATGAATATAACGCGGACGGCACCTACTCTTTCCCGCCTATGCCTCGCAGCGCCGAACAGCATTTACGATTTTGGATGAGAGTCCCCGTCCCCGATTCGGTGCTGCAACAGGTTGCCGACGTGTACTCATTGAAGAGGGCGCAACGGTACAACAGCATCAGGCACACACTTGGCCCGGCATGGTGGGCAAAGATGTCACGGCAGGAGAAGAAAGAATATGCGAAACAGGGGATCACCACCCTGGAGCAGTTCATCGAGCAGCAGCAGGGGTTAGAGAGACAGAAGCATCCGATGGCGATCGCTCCACAGGAAGCTCGCGCCATAGTTCGCGGATACAGCATCTTGAAATATGGTGGGCGGCTACCTAAATCAGAGCAGCGGAAGATCCTCCCTTTCAAGATTAGTGTTATAGGGGGTGAGTTGCCGCTGTCAGAGTTTGACCGGCGCTACCCTTTCGACGAGATGGGTATGAGAGAGTCTTTCAACGACCCTAACAATGATGTCCGTGAGGCTATCGAGCGCCTGCACGCGAGCATAGTGGACCGACTGTAGGTCAGAAACTCTCAAATGGGGGTGGTTCCGCCCATGTTTCGCATAGTTCCTTGTAGAAGCAGGGAGCAGGCAGGTAAACATGGGTGCAGAGCCGGTTGGTGTAACTCCAGGGGGAGGCGCGCCTAAAAAAGGCGGTATAGACAAGATCCCCGGTGGGAAGCAGCTAAAGAAGAAAATCAAGCTCAAGGTCATCTTGATTTTAGCCGCCGTCCTTGCCATAGCCGGTGCCGTCTTCATAGCGGTTACCGCAATATTTTCCGCTGTAAACATCATCTTCGCTATAGCTCAGGTTGAAGAGAACCTCGCTGAAGAGGAGTGTATTGAAGAGTTTGATATTGATCCAGATGCTGTCGCTAACTTTGGAAACCTGTCCGAAGCGCAAAGGAAGACAGCGGCACAGTTGTGGGAGGGCCTGAAGGGGGCTGGATACTCCGACGAGGCCGCCGCCGCGTTGATGGCTAACTCGTGGAAGGAGTCGTCATTCAACGCCGACTCGAACACTAAAACACCCAATTTCATACATAACATCGGCGGGGAAACGCTGGGATGTGTGGGGCTGTTCCAGTGGTGTCACCAGGCTGACAAGATAGCGCTCAGTAACATGCCCGGTGGCTGGAAGAGCGTTAAAAACCAAGTCAAGTACATGACGAAAGACATGTCGAAGTCAGAGAATTCGAACTGGTACAGGAAAAAGTACGGTGGATCCTTAGTCGACTATTATTTTGAAAGCGGGTCGGCGCCTAACGGGATCTGGTTTGAGACCTTTGAGGACTTCAAGACAACCACTGACATGAAGCTCGCCACCACTGTATTCCTCGCTCAATGGGAGATCCCCTGTCCTAACGACTCTTATTACGGTAACAAAACGTACGGATACCCGCTCCCGCGCCCAGCGAATGCGTGCTGGATCGCCGAGACTCAAGACCGGCTTGGCAAGGCCGCGGCGATTTATGAGGAGTTCTCTGGCAAGCGGTTTACGTCTTCGGTTAGTTGTGTTGAAGGTAGCACTGTCAGCGCAGAGTATGCTGGCATTTTGGAGTTTATCTCCAAGACGATCAATAACCCCAATATCTTGTACGGGTGGGGTCGGCAGGGGCCGGATCGTTATGACTGTTCAGGGTGGGTTTCTTCGGCGTTTAAGTACATCGGTGTAGATGACATCCCGGCAGGAACTGCCCAGATGCTCACCTATCTGCCAACCAAGTACAAGGTGATTGATGGTAAGGACAGGTCGAAGTGGCGCCCGGGAGACATCCTTGTTTGGGGTGGGGCCGAAAGGGAGCAGCACACGGCTATCTATATCGGGGATAACAAGATCGCCCACTTCAATAACCCCGGTCAGATGGGGAACATCTTGGACCTCACGTCGGGAACTTACCGGGCCGGTCAGGTTCCGCATGTTTTCCGCATCATTAAGGAGGTGCGAACTTCCGGTAAAGGCTCGGGAGGAATCAAGGTCCCGGACGGAATGTGGGCATCCCCACTTGGCAAGCCACTAACAAAGACATCTTCATTCGGGTGGCGCACCCACCCTATCTATGGGGATTCACGGCTTCACTCAGGGGTTGATATTGCGGGGAATTCAGGCGACCCCATTTACGCTGTAGCACCAGGGATGGTCGTTGCTTCTAAGTACGACAGTGGATGCGGTAACTACGTCATGATCCAGCACCGCGGGTATCAGAGTAAGTACTGCCACATGGTGTCCCCTTCACCGACGAAGGCTGGCCAGTCTGTAAAGGCTGGCGCCAAGATTGGATCCGTTGGGAGTACCGGCTCTAGCACGGCGCCGCACTTACATTTTGAGATTATCATCGACGGCTCGGCTACTGATCCGGTTCCTTACCTAAAGTCTAAGGGGGTGTCGATAACTTGAGGCATACACGTTTAGCTCTCATCACCGCCACGCTATGCGCCGTAGCAGCAGTATCATCTTGCTCATCTCCTGGGGCCGTGGACTCACAATCTGGACCGTATACCTACAAGGATCTGTCTGTTTCTGTAGATGGGCAGAGCGGTGGGGACCCCCAGTCTGACTCTGGGTGGCTTGAAGAAGGGGGTGTAGACAATCACGGCGAAGGATTTTGGGATGAGGTGGAGGACAGCAATGTAGAGCCTGGCGACATTATTCCTGATCAGACAGAGTTGGTGCAGGTTCTCCCCGGGAACATTCTCTTACCGAACGACGGTTTAATAGGAAATTCCACTGCCCAGGGCATGAGTATTGAGGACGGATTGCAGGCCAATAGGGTTGCAGCACGTTTCATTAAGCTCTCCTGGGAGAGGGAGACCACCGACAGCTCTGAGTGGGACTCGTTCGGGCGTGCCATGGAGCAGTATGGCTCATCTGCCGTGAAAGAGCGGATCCCTGAAATAGTGTCGCGCCCACAAACAAGGTGGAAGCTATGGGAATCTGGCTCAACAAAGATGTACCCGCGGTTTCTTCACATCAATGCCCTTGAGGGTTCGACACCTGCGAAGCTATCTGTGCAGGTTTGCTACTCCGCCCACTATAAGGGGGCAGCTGCCGGCAACGTGTTCGGTGAGCAGGTCTGCGACATCATTGAGGTGGCACCTGAGGGTGGCGAATGGAAGGTTGTTGGGTTCACGCCAGAACACATGTTTTCGATGCGTGCCCTCGAACCGATCGGTTGATTGCGAGCTGGGGGCCAGGTTTCGCATAGTTACTGTATATAGGACCTAAACCAGAAAGCAGTAAAATGTCCCCTTTCCCGAAGCAGCGCCCGTTCATTCTTGACCCCGGAGGTGGGTTACTTGTTTCCGATGACGTGATACAGTTCGGCACTGCGTATGAACAGTTCGCCCGCATCACTGGGATCCCAGCCGAATATCTTACGGTGGACCCCACTTCTACGATCCCTTTCCCTGTCTACCCGGAGAAGTTTGATGGCGACGCACGTCGTTGGCCGGGGGTAAACCCGCAGGTCATGTGGCACCCGCTCATGTGGCTGCCCGCAGAGCTTTACGCTCGCTAGG
>CAMFDH010000113.1 GCA_945949035.1 uncultured Actinomyces sp. | reverse complement strand
TTCTCCAGGCTGTTTCAGACCCATTCCTCGGCCACATTGCAGGACCTAAGCGATCCTTCTACAGCCGTCAGTACCGCGATGCCAAAGGAAGTTTTGACACCACGGCAATGGATCTTGAAAGCCTGTCAAACTACGTCTCTCTCTGTGCAACGATGCTGGCACGCGCCCATTCACAGAGCCCTTATGCCCACTGGGTTGGGGGCTATATCGGAGACTCGGCGGCTATCGACGCGGCGTTCACTTCGTGGTGCACACAGTACGCCGAGCAGGTTTCGAAAGACTACCAAGACTACCTTCAGGCCATCGCCGAGGGACGCGTCGAGGTTGCACCCGAAATCATCTCTTAGTCGAGCAGTCCCTGTATTGTCCGGGGACGGACTACGAACCAGAGGAAGATGATCCCCAGGGTCGCCGCGCAGGCCATAACCGCCCCCATTGGAACCGCGCTCCCCACTCCGAGGAGGCCGATGATGGGTGAAAGGATGCCCGCCACACCGAAGTTTGTTGCGCCCAGGATGGAAGCAGCCGTTCCAGCCTGCTCACCGTGATTTGACAGTGCCATGACCTGCTGGGCGGGGAATGCAAAACCGCAGGAGAGAACGAAGAACCACAGCGGGATTGCAGTACCCCACATGCCTAGGTCGGCAACACTCGTGCCAATGATTGTCAATGCCAGGACGAGCTGGGAAAGAGTGGTCCCAGCAAGAATCCACTGCGGGCCGATCCGGAACCAGTCCATCAGACGGGAGCTGGTCTGCACGCCGATAATCACCGCAACAGAGTTCACTGCGAACAGCGTGCCAAACTCACTTGGCGAAAATCGGTAGACCTGCTGGAAGAGGAACGGGGCTGTTGACAGGTAGGCGAACAGACCGGTGAAGGTCATGGCCGCTATCAGGATTGCCCCCACGTAGGTTCGGTCCGAGAAGAGAATCTTGTAGTTGCGAAGTAGGGCGCCCTTCGTCTTCTGACGCCGGTGAGGGGGCAGTGTCTCAATAATGAAGACCGTAACTGCTGCGACAACCAGTGTTCCGTATGCAGCGAGGACCCAAAAGATCCCGCGCCAGGACGTCACGGTGAGCAACCAGGAGCCAAGAACCGGAGCGATAACCGGGGCGAGGCCATTTACCAAAGCCATCCGGCTGAGCATGCGCACAAGAGCTCGCCCTGCGAAAAGATCACGGACCGTAGCCATGGCGACCACGCCGCCTGCTGCAGCGCCAAACCCTTGAAGAATACGCAGAATGCCAAGCACCGCCATGGAGGGCGCCAGTGCAATGCCGACAGATGCCGCGATATGCACCAAGGTTGCGATGATCAGCGGGTAGCGCCTACCTAGCCGGTCAGATAGCGGCCCCACGATGAGTTGACCAATCGAGAACCCCACCATGGTCCCAGTCAGGGTTAGTTGAACAACTGCTGCGTCAACCCCGAACTCAGTTTCAAGCTGGGGAAACGCGGGGAGGTACATGTCGACGGTGAAGGGTCCCAGAGCCGTGAGTGCACCGAGGACCAGGATGTAGGCGAGCCGGCGGCGAGGTGACCATGTCTCACCGAGGGACTGATTGCTAGTGCCGGACATATCTGAAGGTCCCCCGAATGGTAATGATGAGAGTCAGATCGCCCGCTCCCGGAAACTCATGACCTACACGGATTGGTAGATGGTTGAGGCGACCTCCGCAATCGTCTCCCACGAACTTCCCGAGGTCAAAATAACCAGGACAATGTCACCATTTTTCGAGCGAACGACGCCCGCATCGTGAAGCAGATCCTCAAGAAAACCGACCTTGTTGAGAACGGTCACGCCCTCAAGGTCGGCGGGGATACCGTCTCGGAAGTACTGCTTCTCCATGGCTTCTGAGAGCCGTTCAAGGCTGCTGTCACCAACAAGGTCCCCGAGGAACATCAACTCAAGGAAGTGACCCATGTCTGCGGCCGTGGTCACCATGTCAGACCAGACAACCTGTGAGTTCTCCAGAGCAAGCCCTTGGATCTCAGCATTGACCGTTTCTGCCCCTACCTGATCTAGCCACTCAACCGGACAGTCATTGTCTGAGTAGATAATCATTTCGTCGAAGCAGCGTTCAAGTGACCATGATCCAAGCAGAGGGTCGCTCCACGACCACTCTCCTTCCTCAACTGCCCGCAGCATTGAGTAGGCGACGAACATCTTGTAAAGGCTGGCTGAGGTGAACTCAAGATCCGGGTTGACGCTCACGATCACTTCGCCGGAGTGGAGGTCGGAGGCATACACACCCACGATTCCAGGCGCGACCTGCTTTCGGATAGTTGAGCGAAGTCGACTGCGCTGCTCGAAGTAGCTTTGGATCTCCTCCATTGCCGCTTCAATTTGCTCGGCGCCCCGTAGGGCCTCCTCATGAGTAACGAATGAACCAGCAAGCAGTATCTGGGCCGAAGCCAATGCGCTCTCAAGATCACGGAGCCTATCGGGGGTGCCCAACCACATTTCATCCTGGTACAACTCGAGGTAGGAATCCCGCGTAGCTGAACCCTCGGCTACCGCTTCATCAAGCAGTGCCCTGTCAACGGTGGACTCCCTCTCGGTTTGAGGTTCTTTTTCAACCACCTCGATGACAACCGAGGGTACTTCCTGGGACTGATTTGCTGTGGGGGGCAGTGGGATGACTGCAAAGGCGAGAGAGGTATAGAGACTAAATCCGGCGGCGAGAACACCGGCACCGATGACTCTTCCGGCGCCCCATTTCAGATTTCTCACGGTCGGCTGCTCCACCTGATGTTCATCGAAACGATGAGCGCATTTAGCAGGCTGCGACGACCAAGCCGCATCTGTTCGCCAATGGTCTTCTTCGCCAAGTGCTTGAGGTGGCCCACTTCCTCTGCTGAGAGCACCGGGGTCGAGTGAGGGACTCCCCCTCCAAGTTCAACCAGTACGTCGAGTTCAAACATGGTGTCCTGTAACTCTCCGAGAGCAGAGGTCGCCTCCTGCCAACACAGGACGATCTGAGTCCCCTCTTCTCCCAGAACAGGAACGAGGGCCTCGTAGGCGTAGCGGACAGTCTTGGCTGCCTTTCGTGCCTCGTGCCAGAGGTGAGCCTGACGTAACCTTTCATCCCATGTCTGCTTCTTTGGCATTGCTCTGGCAAGTACCTCAGCGGCCTGCAGTCGCTTCATAGTCTTGCCGAGGGGCTTGGCAGGGCTCACCAGAAGGACATCTTCCGACTCTGCACCGCCTGCACCTAGGGCCACTTCTCGTAGTCGCGGATCAACCAGTTCGGACATTGCGTCCTGAAGCATTTCATAGCGGGGTCCGAGGACATCGGTTCGTACCTGCCCTGCAGACTTCTCCTCAGCAGCGTCGACTCCGGAGCGAAGCCGGGAAAGCGCCTGGGCTTCAGATGGAAGGACAGCGGCAGTTCCATCTGCCAGCCGGGCTTGAAGAACCTGGAGATCCCGAAGGGATGACAGTTCACGCCCGAACCAACGCAGCTCACCGATGAGGTGATTGGCAACGTCTGGGTCAAATAAGATGGCGAAGGTATCGAGGGTGGATCTGAGCCTTCTTGCTGCAACACGTGACAGGTGCACCGCATCGCCCTCCCCCTCGGCAACCCCTTCCTCCAGGCTCTGAATGAGACCCACCTGAGTCTCTACGTAACCTCGTACAGCAGCCTCTACGGCCCGATCGGATGGCACCGAAACAGAGGTTCGAGGCCAACCCTCAAGAGCACGTGAGATCTTCGATCCATACGGTGCAGGTGTGAGGCCGGAGTTCAATAGCAGCCGTGAAATGTGGCTAAGAGCGCGAGTATCTCCCCTCGCAAGTTCGACCTCGACCTCACGCCAGGCAGTCTGGCTGCTCCCCTTCCGACCAGAACCCGGTGGGCCGGCGTCAACCCGTACGTGGTCCTCACAGACATTCGCCAGAACGCTGCGTCGAGCGGAGAGGACGGGAGTCTCAGTTCGGTGAGTTTCGAGGCGTGCCACAGGAATCAGGGGCTTGAACCGGAGCTCAACGGGAAGGGCGTCACGCAGAAAACGTGGCGGCCTCGCACCAGAGATCGGTAACCGCTTCTCAATACGTCGACCGGCCCCAGAGCCCTCAGTCTTCAAATGCCAACCGGCGTCACTGCCGCCCGACCTGCGACGCAGAGCTATTCCTGCTGACACCAGGTCCAAATCAGGGGTGTCAAAGTAGAGGGCGTTCAACTCACTTGTGACAGGATCCCCCAGTGGCCCGATTGCCCTGAGATCAGGCATGACCACATCGTCTCCGACGATAAACTTCGCTTCGACCTCAACCTCTTGGATCAGTTTCGAAGGTGCTGTACCCGAGGTGGTCTGCACGGCCTCGTCCTCACCCAGCTCAAAAAGCGGGACCATGGGGGTGTCAGAAACTGGTTCGTTGTCTAGCCCGAGGTCGAAGGCGACCTCTACGTACTCTTCCACGCTGGGACCTACCGAACTAGTTCTGGCACTCGAAGATTACGATCGGCTCCCCCACAACGGCAGCTGGTGTCGAAGCAAAGCTGAGGCGCGTCATTGAAAGACTTTCTCCGGAGGGAAACGGTGAAATGGACCGTGAACGGACACCCCGCAGATTATCACTGCAGCAGTGTTCTGTCCGAAAGCTGTGCTCCCTTGACCTGTTCAAACTGATCGAGAAGATCGCGGACGGTTGTTTTCCTCTTTTCGGCCTCGTTCAGGTCGAGCACTATCCGACCCTCATGCATCATGATGAGTCGACTACCGAGTCGGAGTGCCTGCTCCATGTTGTGGGTGACCATCAGCGTGGTCAGGTTGTGTTTGGCAACCATCTCTCCGGTGAGCTGTGTGACCACCTCTGCTCGCTGCGGGTCGAGGGCGGCCGTGTGTTCATCGAGGAGAAGGATTTTGGGGTTGGTGAATGTAGCCATCAGAAGCGAGAGGGACTGTCGTTGACCCCCTGAGAGAAGCCCGACCCAGTCCTTGAGTCTGCTCTCGAGTCCCTGGTGGAGTCCGGCGAGTGCCTCTCGGTACACCTCTCGGTTCTTCTTGGTGACGCCGAAACCAAGTGTGCGACGCCTCCCTCGGTTCTGAGCTATCGAGAGGTTCTCCTCGATGGTCATGTGCGGGGCAGTACCCAGTGAAGGGTCCTGGAAAACCCTGCCCAGATATTTGGCCCGCTGGTAGTCCTTCAGTCGGGAAACATCGTTCCCGTCAATCTGGACGCGACCAATATTGGGGCGAATTGATCCTGCCACCACATTCAACAGTGTCGACTTGCCGGCTCCGTTGGAGCCGATCACCGTGACAAACGCTCC
Organism: uncultured Actinomyces sp.; assembly: GCA_945949035.1. Lineage (GTDB taxonomy): Bacteria > Actinomycetota > Actinomycetes > Actinomycetales > Actinomycetaceae > Scrofimicrobium. Next base: position 64 of record CAMFDH010000113.1, on the reverse strand, counting down.
GTCCTCAAGTGTCCGGTTGATGTCGGTGAGAGCTCGCCGTCCGTTCACCGTTCCAGGCAGGAAT
>CAMFDH010000112.1 GCA_945949035.1 uncultured Actinomyces sp. | reverse complement strand
GGTGGCTGGAACGTATCGGCATCTTACTGGCGGGTTCGGGTGCGGCGGTTTACGCAGGTATCGCCCTCATTATGCATTTTGGGTCAGAAGGAAACCGAATTCCACAACTGATGTTTATTCTCGTAGCTCTCTGCGCCCTTCTTGTTCGATTTATCAGGATTCGTCAGGCAGCGTACGAACCCGGAAAGTGAGGCATCAATGGGTTTCGACTTTGAGATTGCCTCGGGTCTTATCACCTTGGTTCTTGGCGGTGGCGGCGGTGCAGCCCTGTTCTCCCTGGTGAAGTCCATCTATGAAAGGCGGAGCGGTAAGACCGACCGAGAACGACAGCATAACAAAGAAACACTTGACGAACTCCGTCGAAAAGCATCTGAATCTGCAACGGAATCGGATAAAGAGCGAACAAAGAGGTTGGAAGCCGAACGCCGGGCTGCACAAGCGGAGGAGACGCTTTCCTACCTACGCCGGGTTGCTTTGGAGCACGGAGTCACCCCCACGGAAGTGTATAAAATTATTAACCCTAGAAAGGACTCATGATGTTTGAGTTTACCATCCCCCTCCCCCTACTGGTCGGGTTCCTATCCGGTACGGTACTCCCCCTCCTCGTCGGCTTGGTGACTACGAGAGTAACCTCCGGTGGTTTGAAGGCGGGACTCCTGGCGCTGCTCTCAGCCGTAGCAGGTTCCCTTGCGGAGCTTTCGGACACTTTCGTGAATGGAACGACCTTCGACGTAGGCATTGCATTGCTGACGGCGCTAGGCGCGTTCCTAGTGGGTGTCGGACTGCACTCCGGAATCTACAAGCCTACGAAGGTGAGCCAGAAGCTCCAGGAAGTAGGAGCAAGGAACTCCATCGTATTCGATGAAGATGACTTTGAAGACCTCGGTGATGGCGAGGCGTATACGCCGGACGATGAAGCCTTCCCGGCGGAAGAGGACGACATCGAAGAGGACGACTCGGAGGTTGACGCCGATGCCGAACTCGTGCGATGACTGCCCTATGAACGGCCTTCCCGGCTGCCCTGTGCACCCAGAGGATTGTGCGATAACCGAATAGGCTACTAACGCGAAAACCCCTCCTAGCATCTCGCCGGGAGGGGTTCTTGCTTGCGTGGTTAGTCGCGAGGGTTACTGTCGTGATGGTGGATCGTCAGCACGAGGACGCACAGCGCCACGAACATACAGAACGCACCGAAGAGCACGACACTGGCCGGGATAAACAGCGGTAGTACTACCAGCCACCAGCTCCAGTCGTGTAACCCCCCGATCTTCGTCACCGCGAGTATCAGCGTAAGTAGGAACCCTGCGCCAAGCAGGACGTAGGGGCGGATCGGCTTCTTGTCGGTGATCTGCCGTTCTGCATGTTCAGTCACCGTTACTCCCGTAAGTAGCGCCGGGTGGCTTAGGAAGTGCCGCGAGAGCCTCCCAAGTGAGGTCAACCTGTCGGCGATCCAACCCTAAGAGGTGTCCACCCGATAGAAGGAAGGTCAATTCAGAATACGTACGGTAACTGAGCCAATCAGTAAATGATTCGTAGTCGAGGTTTGTAGGGATGCTCTGCGCTCCACCAGCAAGAGTGTCGCGTTCCCATGAAACCTCTACAGGGGCTTTTGAAGATTCGCGATCAACCTCTAACTCAGAGGCGAATAACGTGAGAGTAACCTTCTTTCGGGGGTCCTCGGGTGTAACGTACCTGACATTAACCTCAGTGCTGACCATTGAGCCCGGCAGTTGCACCGTCCGATCCTCAAATTCAATACGTGTTGGGTCCCCCAGGGTGATCTTGGGGTATTTCATTGTTTCTCCCTCTTAGGAATGGTGGCTGCGTAGTTCGGTAACCTGGAACCGTTTGGTTCCGCGGTGCCACGCCCCGCAGCCAAGGCAGGCGTAGCGCTGGTACACGCCAGTGAGAGTCTTCGAGAACCCTCGACGCTGGAGATCGGTGGAGCCGCAATTGTGGCACGAACCGATAACGTGGGATACCGGGTGGGACATCTTGATCCAGGGCTTCAGCTTCTCGTAGACCGGCGTCAACAACTTCACGTCCTGGCGCATGTAGCGCACCATGGCTCGTTGCTCCTTCTCGTCGCCGTTCATGGCTCCAAACCACATGTCGAACCCTGAGTGCTTGATCTTTTGGCCGACACCAAGTTCTTGGGCAACGTGGTCGAGCTTGTTGCTGGCGAACTTGCACTTCTGCCGGGCGGTCACCATGGGGTCGATCTGTTTGTACGGAGCTACGGGGGTGAGCCCTGCCCGGAGGAACATCCGGTTTGCCATTTTCGTGTCGTACCGCTCCCCGTTCCAGGAGATAACAAAGTCGGCCTCATTGAGCGTGTCGTGAAGGCGTTGAAGCATGACCTCCGATCCACCTTCGTCCCATTCTGCACCGGTCATGACCTTTCGTTGGCCATACCACTGAGCCCCCCAGCAAAGCACTCGCTGCGTGTCAACCACCATGTTCGTAGGGATCGACTTCGGCCACAGTGACCAGGTATACGTCAGAAGGGGGCTGGCTTCCAAATCCCATAGGAGTACCTTGGGCTCTTCGATAATCTCACTCGGGTTTTCGTCATCTATAATTGCCATGTAGTCTCCTCGGTGTTTAGTTTCTTCGGTGGGTAATCCCCTACGAGCGAATCTCTTACGAGCGAATCTCTGAATCGGTTGCACCGCCAGTAGTCTGCTGTAGTTTCCGCTTCCGCTAAGATGGCCCCCGCTATATCAGTTCCGGGCATGGAAAGACTCCTAAGATACCCGCGACACTCTAAAGTGCTCCCCCACCGAAGCTTCTTACGGATTTCCACCCGGTCAAACTTTACCCGCCAGAAGTAACCCTCTGGTAGCTCGGGCAGGCCGGTTGCAGTGTCTACCACTCGTTGTCATCCTCAAAGTCGATCAAGGGGTTCTCGCGTAGCCAGGCATGCTTGACGGCCTTTCGTTTAGCCCATTCATGGCTTGGCTGATCATGCACGTTGCGAATCTCGAAGACCCGCCGGTTAAGCCCTAGCGCGTTCTTCACGTACAACGAGACTTTCCCCCTTCGAACACTGGATCGTAGGAGGTAGCCCTCCGGTAAGTCAAGGCTGATTACAACCATTGTTTTCCTCTCTCTTATTCTCCGTTTGTATCTACCCGAGTGATACAATGGGAGTAGTGGGTCTTTCGGCCCGCTTTTAGTTTACCATCTTTCTTGAAGGAGTCGCCTATTTCAATGGTTACCGTCTACGAATCGAACGGCTGCAAACAGTGCATCTTCACAAAACGAGCACTGGACTCCGCAGACATCCCCTATAGCACTGTGAATATTTCGGAAAGCGAGGAAGCTCTCAGAACTGTCACTGAACTAGGATACAAGCAAGCACCTGTTGTCGTCACCCCGGAAGGAGACCACTGGTCGGGCCTACGCCCGGATAAGATTTCGGCCCTTGTAGCTGCTTAGGAGGCATCCACATCTCGTTCCGCCCTCGGTTCTTCGGAGTCGGGGGCGGTTTCGAGTTTCCAGTAGCCGGTGTCGTCTAGGTGACGATCGAGACGACGGAGGTCATACTCGTCAATCCAAATCCACACGTCTTGCACTGATATACCATCGTACTCCCACTCTGGGAAGCAGCACAGGCACCCACCCCGGAGAACGTGCGCAAGGAAGTCCCGCTCCGCTTTCAATCGGGCGGTTCCAGGGATAAGCCCCGCTACGTATTCGGTGTTGAGTTTAATGGTAATTTCTTTTGGTGCCAATGCCATCACAGTCCTTTCGTTCGAGTGAATACGTCTTTGGTGGTAGTCATTCGTCATCCTTAAACCACTTGGTTAGGGTTGGTAGGTGTTTTTGTCGGCGGAACCAGGCGAGTCCATGTCCGAGAGCCGCTCGAATATCGTCCGCATCACCGTGCCCGAACTGCTTACCGGTAACGTAGAACTCGCCCGAGTCTTTTAGCCACTGATGTAAGCGCTTTTTACGCTCGGCTGCGCTCTTCCCTCCGGCCCAGTACATCAACTGCGGAGCCTGCCACTGAGGGTTCTTACCCCCTTGGATGTACACCGGCATGTACCTCTGGCCGATCATAATCCCTTCACAGACCAGGGGGAGCGTCGAATCTAGGGATTGCGCGAATCCGGCTACGGATTGATTGCGCGGGATAAACTTCTCGCTGATCCAAGTGACATCACGAGCGGGCTCGAACCCTAGAAAGATGACCTCCTCCAGCAGGTCGATAAAGCCGCCCACACCGCCGTCCACCTGGTAAGCCAAATGTAGCTTAACTGGTCTGTCGTCGGCGTACCGGAGCATGGCGATAGCGGAACGTTTACCGGGGTCAACACTTACGAGGTACTTCGTGTCAGTCATGAGTCGTGTACTGCTCCTCGGTCAGTTTTTCCAGGTCGATGCGCTGCACTCGTACCCATCCGGGTACTTCCGTGTCACTGAGGGCTTCCTCGGGCCAGTACTCGTCAGTAAAGAACTCCGGCTCCACCCAGAAAACCTCAACGTCAAGCGTCTGGAACTGTGAGTATGTAAAGTAGAAACCATAGCCCCAGCTAGCAAGCTCCTTGTTCAACCGGGCCACGAGCTGTGCTTCACCCTCTCCTGTCGGGGGGGTGTCCGCCTGGAAATACAGTCGGTTGTTTTCGTCTACCCAAATGTCAATCACCAGGGTACCTCCTTTTCATAACGACGAGTGTACATGAACTCACGATTGAATTCGTAGTTCAGCTCCTGTAGGACCAGGCGCTGTTCCGCCGTAACGTCTTTAGATGCCGCAGGACCTTTCGTGCAACGGTGCAACCACTCCTCTACATCCGAGAGCGCGGCTTCGTACCCCTCTCCGTATCGGTCGCTGGGTTCATTCGTCCCCATCGTGAAACTCCTTCTTCTCCCGAGCCCGTACAAGCTCGTAGTCCTCAGATATGCGTTGTGCGTAGGCTGCTGCGTCGTGTTCATGGTTGAATGCCCGGTGGAACTCCCAATCGACCCCGGTCTTTGCAGCTTTGGAAGAGCCCCAGTCGAAGTCATAGCGGAAGGTTCCGATCTCGACAACATAGGGTCGTTCAAAGTAGTCAATTACCATGCTGTTTCGTCCTCCTCTGGTTCGTCAAAGAATCCGTGGTCGCGCATCTCCCTCAAGATCAGTTCCAGGGCTTCGTCATCCGGTGCCATCCATTGCAGGCTCTCGCGGGCGGTGGCTTCGAGCTCTGAGTCGTATCGATTACTGGTCATCATCGGCCCATTCGTCGGATTCTTCTCGATCCAAGCGTATAACAACCGCCACGACCTCATCATCCTCATCTACGAAGATACTCAAGGAAGTAGCTTCGCGGTCCATCACGACCGCAGGCGGGGTGTCCTTCAGCTGAATCCGAATCTCGTTACGCTCTA
>CAMFDH010000111.1 GCA_945949035.1 uncultured Actinomyces sp. | reverse complement strand
CTGCAGCAGAAGCTGCACCGGATCGGACGGATTTGCTTTGCCTTTACAGATCCTCACCTGGCGTTTTCCTCCGCTTCACTCCTCAAGCCGGGAATGGTTGCGGTTGGCTTTTCGAACTCCGGTAGCACCGTCGAAATAGTCGAATGGTTGGCCGTGGCGAAAGAAGCTGGTGCGACCACGGTTGTCATCACCAACACCCCGGGCTCACCGGTCATGGAGCAGGCTGACTACACCCTGTTCACCGTTGCCCGGGAAACCAACTTCCGGGCTGGTGCCACAGGGAGTCGACTGGCTCAGCTGACACTGGTTGACTGCCTCTTCGTTGCCACCGCCCAGCACACCTTCCGGCCCAGTGTTGAGGCCCTTGAGGGAACCCGTGCCGCCATCCAGCAGCTGCAGGAACTGCGGGCCGGCCGGTGACCCAGAGTAGTTTTACAGACGGACCCCTCATTGTCGGAATAGACGGTGGGGGGACTTCTGTTCGGGTCGCTATCGCCGACCTTGAGGGCAGCGTTATTGCCGAGGCCGTGGGACCCGGAATCAATCCCAACTCAGGGGGTGATCCGAAAGCGATTGGTGAGACCCTGAAGAGGGCGCTATCGATGGCTCCCGAAAGTGCCCCCGGGCGCATCGTGGGCGGCGTGGCAGGTCTGGCGGGATTCCTCAGCAACCCGGAGCCGCTTCTCGCAGCTACCCGGGAGGCATGGTCTGACTGTGGACTTGCAGGTGAGAGCAAGGTGGTGTCCGACCTCGTCGTCGCCTTCTGGTCGGGGGTCGCCTGGGTCGAGGAGCCCGGGGAGCAAACCTCAGGGGGAGCCGTCCTCATCGGCGGAACCGGCGCAGTGGCGGCTCTAATCGAAGGTGCGGAGCAGATTGCCCTGGCTGATGGTTACGGCTACCTGCTGGGTGACCGTGGGGCCGGGGTATGGCTGGGGATCGAAGTGGTTCGAGCTGCCCTCGACGGATCCTCCGGACGTGGACCCCAGACCCTCCTCACCGACCTCGTCCTGCACGGACGCGATCGGACCCAGGTCATCGCGCAGATCTACGGTCAGGCACCGCGAGAGATAGGCAGCTACGCCAAACTCATAGCCTCTGCCTTCCAAGCAGGGGACGCAGTCGCGATCTCAATTGTCAATCGCGCGGTCAGCGAACTGATCGACACCATTGACTCACTTCCCCAGACGGACACCGCACAGCCGCTCGTCCTCGTCGGAGGCGTTGCCGCTGGCGACAACCCGGTCGGAGAGGGACTGCGTCACCGCTTGCAAGAGAGTGGGCGCCCCTACCGACTGGGTGGTTCGGGACTGCGCGGCGCACTGACGCTTGCGGCCCGCAGCCTCTGAGGCGGCATACTTGGGCTATGAGTGAGCAAGCCCCCGGCATCATCTACATGGCCGCAACCCCCATCGGCAACGTTGACGACGCATCAGTGCGCCTTCGTGAACTGCTAGCCTCCGCGGATGTCATCGCGGCAGAAGACACGCGAAGGCTGCGCAACCTGTGTGCCCGAATGGAGATTGCCCCCACCGGACGCATTCTGGCCTTCCACGAACACGTCGAGGACGAACGCGCTGCGGATCTGATTGAGGCCGCCCAGGGGGGCCAGACCGTCCTCGTGGTCAGCGATGCCGGCACCCCGACCGTCTCAGACCCGGGCTATCGCCTTTCGGTCAAGGCAGCGGAGGCCGGGGTCCGACTGGCACCCCTGCCGGGACCAAGCGCTGCGCTTGCGGCCCTCAGTGTTTCGGGACTGCCCTCAGATCGGTTTGTCTTTGAGGGATTTCTGCCCCGCAAGAACTCTGAGCTTAAGGCCCACCTGGCCGAACTGGCCCACGAACCCCGCACCTTCATCCTCTTTGAGTCACCGAGGAGGACAGCTGAAACCCTGCGCGCCCTGCGCGATGCCCTCGGGGGTGATCGGCGTGCTGCCCTGTGTCGTGAGCTGACCAAGACCTACGAGGAAGTCACCCGGGGCACGCTCACCGAGCTCGTCGTGCACACCGAGGCCGACCCGGTCCTGGGTGAGGTGACACTGGTGATTGCGGGCGCTCCCAAGCGGGCTGACTCCAGCATTGAAGAGCTGGCCCAGCAGGCATTGGCACTTGCGGAGCGTGAGGGAATGCGCCTTAAGGAGGCCGCCGCGACGGTGGCAGAGGGAAGCGGCCACCGCCCCAACGCCGTGTTCAAGGCGGCTCTCGCCGCGGGCCAGGGAAGTGGCCGCAATCGGTTGGTGCAGGACTAGTGGCTGTGTACCAGCTTGACGCGGGTCTTGGCCAGTTCTTCCAGGGCTGCTTCGCCCTGCTCAGGTGAAACCGGTTCGGTCAGGTCAACCAGGACTCGCACCCGGTCGAGGAAGCGCAGGCGTGCCGCATCCAGGGCGGTTTCCTTGACGCAGTGGGACAGGGCGAGGCCGACAATATCCACTTCGCTGACGCCCTCGTCAATCAGGACATCCTCCATGGTTTGCCCGCTGGGGCACTTTGCTTCAAGACCCGAGTAGGCGGCCTCATACTGGCCCTTCTTCAGGTGGTAGTCGATGGAAACGGGTTCGAGGACCTGGTGCAGCTCGGCCTCGGTGGTATCGGCCACCCCGTGTGGGGGCCAGGTGTCAATGAAGTCGGGGTTATCGGAGAAGTGATCACCCGGGTCGATGTGCCAGTCTTGGGTGGTGATAATGACGTCGTAGTCGTCCTCATGTCTCAGGGCATACTTGGCGATTCTCTTGGCGCAGTCATTGCCGCCTTCGATGCCTAGTGCTCCACCCTCACAGAACGTCGGTTGAACATCGACGATTATCAGAGCGCGGGTCATGGAAGTCCTCCAAACGGTTTCCACAATAAGTTCGGTACAGCTCAGTCCTCAGCCTAGACTCATCTTTGTTTTCTTGGCGCGACAGACGCAACTAGGCTGTGGGCATGAGCCATATTCTTTCTGCAGTTGCATGGCCGTACGCCAACGGACCCCGCCATATCGGGCACGTTGCTGGCTTCGGCGTTCCCTCGGATGTTTTCTCCCGCTACGCACGAATGGCGGGCCACGACGTCCTCATGGTTTCGGGTACCGATGAACACGGAACCCCGATTCTTGTTGAGGCCGAAAAGCAGGGGAAAACCCCACGTCAACTGGCAGATGAGAACAACCTGATCATCGCTGAGGACCTGGTGAACCTGGGTCTGTCCTACGACTTGTTTACGAGGACGACGACAGCTAACCACCACGCCGTCACCCGGGCCATGTTTGAAGTGGTGCGTGACAACGGCTACATGCTGGAGCAGACGGCGCAGGCAGCTATCTCGCCCTCGACTGGGCGCACCCTGCCTGACCGCTACATTGAGGGCACATGCCCCCTCTGTGGCGCCGCGGGGGCCCGTGGTGATCAGTGCGACAACTGTGGCAATCAGCTCGATCCCATCGACCTGATCGACCCGCGTTCCTCAATTAATGGGGAAACGCCGAAGTTTGTAGAGACAACGCACTACTTCCTGAACCTGCCGGAACTGGCCGGTGCGCTCACCGAGTGGCTTGATGGTCGTGAGGCCGCGGGATGGCGTCCCAATGTCATCCGCTTTGCCAAGAACTTCCTCGAAGAGGTTCGCCCCCGCGCCATGACCCGCGATATCGACTGGGGCATTCCGGTTCCCGGTTGGGAAGACCAGCCCACCAAACGCCTCTATGTCTGGTTCGATGCCGTGGTGGGCTACCTGTCGGCTTCAATCGAGTGGGCTAGGCGAACCGGGGACCCTGAGGCATGGCGGAAGTGGTGGAACGACCCGGAGGCGCTGACCTACTACTTCATGGGCAAGGACAACATCGTCTTCCACGCTCAGATCTGGCCCGCGGAACTGCTGGGCTACAACGGTGAGGGCGCACTGGGGGGAGAGCCGGGCCCACTGGGCAAGCTGAACCTGCCGACCGAGGTCGTTTCCTCTGAGTTCCTCACCATGGAGGGACGGAAGTTTGCCACCTCCCGTGGCATCGTGATCTACGTGCGGGACATGCTGGCCCGCTACCAGCCGGACGCGCTGCGCTACTTCATCAGCGCTGCGGGCCCGGAAACTTCGGATGCTGACTTCACCTGGGAAGAGTTCCTGAGGCGCACCAACAACGAACTGGTCGCAGGTTGGGGCAACCTGGTCAACCGCACCGCAACCATGATCCACAAGAGGTTCGGAGAGGTTCCAGAGCCGGCAGAGCTGCAGCAGATCGACACCGAACTGCTCGACGCCCTCGCCAGTGGATTCACGGAGGTGGGTGGCTTGATTGAGGGACACCACCAGAAGGCTGCGATTGCAGCTGTGATGCGCCTGGTCGGTGAGGTGAACCGTTACATCACGGATACCGTGCCGTTCAAGCTGAAGTCTGAGGAAGAGGAGCCGCGCTTGCGGACGGTCCTCTGGGTTCTGGCTCAGAGCGTCTCCGACCTCAACACCATGCTGGCCCCGTTCCTGCCGCATTCGGCAAACGCGGTCGACAAGGTCATGGGTGGGGAAGGGAAGCTAGCTCCGATGCCGAAGCTGGTGTGGGTTTCCGAAGAGGGGGCCGAGGGGGAGGCGCTGCTTGCCGAAGCTCCCGGAACCGCTCAGGACGACAACCCGGACTCGGTCCTTGAGGTGACCCCGGGTAGCTACCCGGTGATCACCGGTGATTACAGCGAAACACCGAGGTGGGAGAGGCGAGAGGTTCCTGTGGGAACCCCCATTGCCAAACCCGCCCCGGTGTTCACGAAGCTGGATCCCAGCATCGTTGAGGAAGAGCTTGAGAGGTACAGGGACCTCTAGTCCGCTGTCCTAGTGACCTTGATCTGGGGTTGGTGCCGTATACGGTGCCGACCCCATTTCAGTGTTCTCAGCGAAGGGACCCTTCTTCTGCGAGGTCAGGTAGGCCAGCACTAGGAAGGCGATACCGGCTCCCGCGAACAGCAGGATGATCAGGGCCTGGAAACCGCCGGCCCCGGTGATGGGACTGAAGACAACCATCAGGCCGAGAATCATCAGAATGACACCCCACACCAGCATTCCCACGCTGATTGGGGCAGGCCCTGGCTCAGCGCGGGCATACATGGGAGCGCCGTAGTACCCGGCTGCGGCGGAGAAATCGGGTGCCGGAGCCTCGGGGTGCGGCGTGGGGGCAGCAAACGGCATTCCGGCGGGGGCACCGCCGTGCGGGGCAGGCGTGGTGGGAACCCTCGGTCCCCCCAGCGGAAGGTCCTGCATGGAGATCCGACTTCCATCCGGAGCCACGAAGACCTTGGTAACCGGGGGCATGGTTGCGTTCGGTCCGTAGGGGTTGTTGAAGAACTGCGTGGGGGCCTCTGTGCGGGGAAGCTGCTCAGTGTGGCTCTCTTGGGGCTGCGGGCCCTGAGTTGGGTTGGTCAT
>CAMFDH010000110.1 GCA_945949035.1 uncultured Actinomyces sp. | reverse complement strand
CAGCGCCGTCCACGCCGGGGATACGGTGATGCTCTCCGGTTCTCTGGCTCCCGGTTTCCCTGTTGATGAGTACTCGTTTCTGATCCAGAGGCTGCGGCCTCTCGGGGTGTGGATTGGTGTGGACACATCTGATGAACCCCTGTTTGCCCTAGCTGAGAACTTTGCCGAGGCGGCCCCCGATTTCCTCAAGCCGAATGGCCTCGAACTGGGCCAACTGACCGGTCGAGATGGGGTTGAGATTGAGAGGTTCGCCGAAATGGGGAACCTGGAACCAGCCCGGGACGCTGCGCTTTCTCTTCGCGCCCAGGGCGTCGGAGAGGTACTGGTGACACTGGGTGGCGCCGGAGCCATCCTCGCGACGAAGGAGGGCGTGTGGTACTCGCCCTCGCCCAGGGTGGAGGTAATTTCAACGGTGGGAGCTGGTGACTCTGCGACTGCCGGCTACCTCATTGCCCGGGAGGCCGGGTTGCCCCCGGCCGAACGTCTTGCTCTTGCAGTCGCCTATGGCTCAACCGCCGTGTCCCTGCCGGGGACCACCACTCCACTCCCGTCACAGGTTTCGTCGAACCCTGCGGCTGTGAGACAGATCTGACCTCCCGTCCGGGACGTCGTTACAACTAGACCCGAAGGGGGCAGCAGCCATGGAAGACCAACTGATCGTCCCGGACCTAGTCCGTCTCGATGTGTCTGTCACCGGTGACAAGCACGACGTCATTGCCAAAATGGCAGCGGTGATTGCGGCAACGGGAAGGGCTGAAGAGGCCGGACTCAAGCAGGCGATGGAGGATCGTGAGGCACAGTTCCCCACCGGAATGCCCGGCGGGATTGCGATCCCTCACTGCCGTACCGATGCGGTCAAAATCGCTTCACTGGGGTTCATCCGTCTTGCAGAGCCGGTTGACTTCGGAGCCAAAGATGGCCCCGCCGACCTCGTCATAGGAATAGCGGCCCCCGATGAGTCCGGCTCCCAGCACATGAAGCTACTGGCAAAGCTCTCCCGCGCACTGATTCGAAAAGAGTTTGTGGCCTCGCTGAGGGCGGCCCAGTCGCCTGAGGAGGTGTCCGAACTGATCATGGGGGTGGTGCAGCCCAGCCAGGAACCGGCGGCGACAGAGGAGAAGAAGACCCCCCGCCACACGGGAGGTGTTGAGGCGGTTCCAGCAAGTGCCCCGGTGCTGCTGGCCGTCACCTCCTGTCCCACCGGAATCGCCCACACCTACATGGCTGCGGAGGCACTGGAGCAGGCGGCCAAGGAAGCAGGGGTGCAACTGTTCGTCGAAACCCAGGGTTCCGGCGGGGTGGAGCCGTTTACTCCCGAGCAGCTCAAGAGGGCGGATGCGGTGATCATCGCCGCCGACGTGAACATTTCGGGTCGTGAACGCTTCGTCGGGAAGCCCGTCATCGAGTCCAGTGTCAAGAGGCCAATGAACCGCGGTGAGGGCGCCAAGATGATTGCCGAGGCGGTGGCTGCGGCCAACGATCCTAACGCCGAGCGGATGCGGGCGGTTGGCAGCGATCCACATGAGGGGGTGAAGGCCCCCGCCACCTCGTGGCCCAAGCGGATCCAGCAGGCGCTGATGACCGGTGTCTCCTACATGATCCCGTTTGTGGCAGCCGGTGGTCTGCTCATCGCCCTCGCCTTCCTCTTTGGTGGATACAACATCACGGATGCAGGCGAGCTTGTAGTACGCAACTACACCCTGTGGAACCTCCCCGACGTCAGTGCGGTGTCAGCGGAGGTGGGGACCGACCTCCTCGCCAAGAATGGGTTCCTGCTCTACATAGGTGCTGTGCTGCTCGTCCTCGGACAGGCGGGAATGGGCTTCCTGGTCGCAGCCCTGTCTGGCTACATTTCCTTCGGGATTGCGGGCAGGCCCGGAATCGCCCCGGGTTTCATCGGCGGCGCGATCTCAGTCTTTGTTGGGGCTGGCTTCATCGGCGGCCTCATCACAGGTATTTTGGCGGGTCTGGTTGCCTACTGGTTTGCAAGCCTGAGGCCACCCAGGTGGCTGGCCGGCCTGATGCCCGTCGTCATCATCCCCCTCCTCACCACCGCCATCGTGGGTGGCCTGATGCTGGTGCTGCTCGGAAGGCCACTCGAAGCCCTGATGGTCGGCCTCACCAATGGTCTAACCTCGCTGTCTGAGGGTTCGGGAGCGATCATTCTTGGAATCATCCTGGGCCTGATGATGTGCTTCGACATGGGGGGACCGGTCAACAAGGCCGCCTACCTCTTCGCCACCACGGGGCTGGCTGCCCAGACGGATGCGGCCTTCATGATCATGGCGGCGGTGATGGCCGCCGGAATGGTTCCGCCCCTTGCCATGGCTCTCTCAACCGCTGTGCGACCTCGCCTCTACACGCAGGCAGAACGCGAGAATGGTGTCACCGCATGGTTGCTCGGGGCCGCATTCATTTCCGAGGGCGCCATTCCCTTCGCGGCGGCCGACCCCTTCCGGGTCATTCCCTCAATCATGACCGGCGGGGCAGTGACCGGCGCGTTGATCATGGCCTTCGGTGTGGGGTCGAGGGCGCCTCACGGGGGAGTGTTCGTCTTCTTTGCCATTCAGCCGTTCTGGGGCTTTGTCATCGCAATCGTCGCGGGAACCCTGGTGGCGGCCCTGGTCGTCACCTTGCTGAAGCAGGTCGCGGCGCAGAGGGGCGCCTCCGCAGACCTCGTGGGTGCCTAGTGGGCTTCATCGAGCGGCTGACGGTGGGTTGGGAGGTACTTTCCCAGACTGCTGCACAGCCGAGTCGTCCTCGCGCGCGGTGGCATCCCGTCCACGCGGCTCCACCGGGACTGCTTCGTGCCCAGAAGCTGGCGGGCCGGCTTCTCTTTGACAGGCCTGTCGGTGAGGTTGCCACGGAGTTTGTCTCAGCCTTGGCCGTGGGATACGCAGCATTCTTTCCCAAGGTGCGGTTCCTGCGGGATGACGACTTGATCATCGCTTCTCGCCTCCCTAACCGGGCCTATCCCCGCGGCGGCATCTGCCTGGGGCGCGTCTTCCTTACCGGCGGTAACCTCTCGCGGTCCGTCCTCGACCATGAGAAGCGTCATGTCGAACAGTGGAGGCGATACGGGCTGTGGTTCCCCCTGCTCTACGCCTCTTCCGGAAGGTCGGCGCACCGCAACTGGTTTGAGATTGAGGCCGGACTAGAGGATGGTGGATACATAAGGTCTACTGGTCCCACGACCTTGATTGCCGTGTGACCTGCGGCACCCCCGTGCCCTATCTCACCGGTTTCACCTGCGATAACTGGCGCAGGCACTGGGAGTCAAGAGGTGGCACTGGTAGTCTGGTCCCTGCCGTTCGATCGGCCACGGCTTGTCTGCCTGGGTATACCGGCCCAGACGCTCCGTGCAACGACCAGAAAAGAAAGTGAGTGCTCATGGCGCTGTCAAAGGATCAAAAAGAAGCAATCGTCAAGGAATACGCGACGCACGAGGGCGACACGGGCTCACCTGAAGTACAGGTCGCACTGCTCACTGAGCGCATCAAGGAACTGACCGAACACTCGAAGTTCCACAAGCACGATCACAACTCACGTCGCGGTCTGATGCTGATGGTCGGCCGTCGCCGCCACCTGCTCGACTACCTCGAGGGTATTGACGTGGAACGTTACCGCAGCCTGATTGAACGTCTCGGCCTGCGTCGATAGCTTTCATTCGGCCCGCTTCCTCACTGGATGCGGGCCGAACATCTATCAGGGCATTGAAAATTCAATATCTTGAAACACGAGTAAATCTCGAAGAAAAAACTGAGTAACCGCTGATTGATGCGGTTTTCGACAGTGGCTTACGGAGCAGTGGGTTCCGTGGGCTTCGATCGAAGGCCGACGACAGCGGGCTCCAACTGAAAAGGAAACCATGTCCGAAGTGACACTTAAGCCACGTGAAGTGGTTACTGCAGAAGCAGTTATTGATAACGGCCGTTTCGGCAAGCGCACCGTGCGCTTCGAAACCGGTCGTCTCGCCCTCCAGGCAGCAGGCTCCGCCGTTGTCTACCTGGACGAAGAGACCACCATCCTCTCGGCTACCACCGCCGGGAAGACCCCGAAGGACCAGTTCGACTTCTTCCCCCTTACGGTGGACGTTGAAGAGCGCCAGTACGCCATTGGTCGCATCCCGGGTTCGTTCTTCCGTCGTGAAGGCCGTCCGGGCACCGAGGCCATCCTGGCTTGCCGCCTCATCGACCGCCCCCTGCGCCCCGGCTTCGTCAAGGGCCTGCGCAACGAGGTTCAGGTTGTTGAGACCGTCCTCGCGGTCAACCCCGATGACGCCTACGACGTCGTGGCTATCAACGCCGCTTCGATGTCGACCCAGATTGCCGGCCTGCCCTTCACCGGCCCGATCGCAGGCACCCGCCTCGCGCTGATCGACGGCCAGTGGGTGGCATTCCCTCGCTACAGCGAACTTGAGAACTCCGTGTTCAACATGGTTGTCTCCGGACGCATCGTAGAGAAGGAAGACGGCACCTCCGACATCGCCATCATGATGGTTGAGGCCGGCGGCGGTGACAACCAGTGGGAGCTGATCCAGGCTGGTGCCCAGAAGCCGACCGAAGAGGTCGTTGCCAGCGGTCTTGAGGCCGCTAAGCCGTTCCTCCGCGCCCTCTGTGAGGCACAGCTTGAGGTCGCAGCCAAGGCTTCGAAGGAAACCGTTGAGTTCCCCCTCTTCTTCGACTACACCGATGAAGAGTTCGCAGCTGTTGAGAAGGCCGTTGGCGACAAGCTTGCCAAGGCACTGCTGACCGAGGGCAAGCTGGCCCGCATGGATGCGGTTGACGCAGTCAAGGCTCAGGCCCTGCTCGAGGCATCAGAGACCTTCCCGGATTCAGAGAAGGCTCTCAAGGCAGCATTCCGCAGCCTTGAAAAGGAAACGATCCGTAACCGCACCCTGCGTGACGGTGTTCGTATGGACGGCCGTACCCCCACCGAGATCCGTTCCCTTGGCGCCGAGGTCGAGGTTCTTCCTCGTGTCCACGGCTCTGCCCTGTTCGAGCGTGGCGAGACCCAGATCCTGGGTGTCACCACCCTGGCTATGCTCCGCATGGAGCAGCAGCTCGACAACCTCACCCCGCAGACGCGTAAGCGCTACATGCACCAGTACAACTTCCCGCCCTTCTCGACCGGTGAAACCGGCCGTGTTGGCTCCCCGAAGCGCCGCGAAATCGGCCACGGTGACCTTGCTGAGCGTGCGCTGCGTCCCGTTCTTCCCTCGCGTGAGGACTTCCCCTACGCCATCCGCCAGGTCTCCGAGGCGCTGGGCTCTAACGGCTCGACCTCAATGGGCTCGGTTTGTGCTTCAACCCTGTCGATGCTTCAGGCCGGTGTGCCACTGCGCGCACCCGTTGCCGGTATCGCCATGGGTCTGATGACCGGTGTGG
>CAMFDH010000109.1 GCA_945949035.1 uncultured Actinomyces sp. | reverse complement strand
CGGAGTGGCCCATCGAAATGCAGCGAAGCTGGGCTGGTGCTGGTGGAACAACCGCCACACCTGGTTGGGGATCGCCCACGCTCAGGAGCGCCTCACCACCTAGTGCACAGTGAGGCAGGGGAAAGCAAAAGACCCAGTCCATATGGACTGGGTCTTTCATTTAGTAGCGGGGGCCAGATTTGAACTGACGACCTCTGGGTTATGAGCCCAGCGAGCTACCGAGCTGCTCCACCCCGCGTCGGTAAATAGAAGTCTACGTGGGGTCGATAGGCGGTCGCAACCGGCGCAAGCGTGTTATCCCTCACCAGTGTTGAACACCGAACCGCCACTGACATGTGCAAACCCAGGGACGGCAAAGGCGGGCAGTTCCAACAGAATGGACCTGCCCGCCTCTAACTACATACTGCTAGTTGCCGTCGGTTGCGGTCTCGGCATCTTCTCCGAGGGTCCCGAAGGACTCATCTCCGCCACTCTGAGCCCCTTCGCCGGCTGCCGTTGCGTCGTTAGCCAGCTCCTGGAGGCGCACCAGCTCGTTCAGCGCTGCGTCAAGGGAGTCCTGGGCCTTGCCGTAGGCAGTCCAGTCACCAGCCTTCATCGCTGCATCAGCGGCCAGCATCGCATCCCGAGCCTTCAGAATCGCATCGTTCAGAGCCTGTTCGTTTGTTACCGGAACTGTCGGTTCTGCACCCTCTTCACCCTCCACGCCCGGTTCGACCCCACCATCACCGGTGGTTGCTTGCGCATCACCTGCGAAGGTCTGATCGAGCGCTTCGTTCAGGGTGGCAGCAAAGCCCACCTGTTCGCCGAACGCTGTGAGGACGTACCGCAGAACGGGGTACGAGGTGGATCCCGTTGACTGAACGTAGACCGGCTGCACATAGAGCAGGCCACCGCCCACAGGGAGCGTCAGGAGGTTACCTCGGATCACCGAGGAGCCCTGCTGGCTCAGCAGGTTCAGCTGGGTCGCCACAGTCTGGTCCGTGTTGAAGTTGTTTTGAACCTGACCTGGGCCCGGAACCGTCGTTGACGACGGGAGTGCCATCAGACGCAGCTTGCCATAGTCCTCGCGGACCTCACCCGGGGTGTTGCCTGTCTCAGAGTCAACCGCGAGGAAGCCGGCCATTGCTGCACGACGTGATTCACCACCACCTGCAGGAACATAGACCGAGGTCAACGAGAACTCCGCACTCTCCTGGCCAGGCATCTGCATGGTCAGGTAGTAGGGAGCTTGAACCTGCTGTGTACCTGTCGCTGAGTCTGTTGCGGTGGTCGTTGGATCCTCTGAGAGGCGCCAGCGGTCACCACCGGTGTAGAACTCAGCGGCTTCAGTGACGTGGTAGGTCTCAAGCAGTGATCGCTGAACCTTGAACAGGTCCTCGGGGTAGCGGAAGTGAGACATCAAATCGCCCGAAACCTCGGACATGTCCTGGATCATTCCCGGGTAAACACCCTTCCAGGAGGCAAGGATGGGGTCCTCAGCGTCCCAGGTGTACAGGGTTACCGAACCGTCGTAAGCATCAACCACGGCCTTCACCGAGTTGCGAATGTAGTTCACGGTGTCCGAGGTAAACATCGAAGCACGGTCGGTCCGAGAGTCAACCGTTGCCTGCGTCAGGGAGACTCTCTCTGAGTACGGGTAGTTAGCCGAGGTCGTGTACGCATCAACGATCCACACGAGTCGCTTGGGCGTCGACTCATCGCCATCCATATCGACGACTGCCGGGTAGGCCTTCTGCTCGAGATTCAGGTATGGCGCAACCTTGGCAACACGCAGCATCGGGTCGCGATCATAGAGAATCTGCGACTCAGAGTTGGTCTGCTGCGAGAAGAAGATATCGGTGGAACCGAACTTGATGGCGTAGAGCAACTTGTTCCAGGGGTTACCGACCGAGGGGCCACCCTCTCCAGAGAAGGTTGTCTGAACCTGACCCGAAGGCGCGTTGTCGTCGGGGTAGTCGAGTTCCTGCGGTTCGGCACCTTCAGGAGCACCGACAATCGAGTACTCGGGAGAGGTCTTCGAGAAGTAAACGCGTGGTTCGTAGTCGCCCATCTCTCCGACAGACGGGATTGATGACTCCCAGAACGCGGGGGTGCCATCGGGACGAACCGTGTTGCCATAGGCCGCTACGACACCGAACCCGTGGGTGTAAACAGTGTGCATGTTGACCCAGGTCTGCTGCTCCGGTTGGAGGCCGCTCTGGTTGATGTCACGGACTGCGATGACGGTATCTCGTCGATCACCATCAATGGTGTAGCGGTCAACCGACAGTTTGGAGTCGAATGTGTAATAGGGACGCGACTGCTGCAGCTGGCGCACCGTCGGAGAGATAACCATCGGGTCAAGCAGACGAATCTGCGAGGTGGCCTC
Source organism: uncultured Actinomyces sp. (assembly GCA_945949035.1). Taxonomy (GTDB): domain Bacteria; phylum Actinomycetota; class Actinomycetes; order Actinomycetales; family Actinomycetaceae; genus Scrofimicrobium. The sequence goes on along the minus strand of CAMFDH010000109.1, from coordinate 3,064 downwards.
AGCGTCTCCGCGAAGCTGTCCGGGAGCAACATCCGTCTTGGCCGCATAGGTCTGGTATTCGACCTCATCCAGCCCAAAGGCCGCAAGCGTGGCGTCGATGTTGCGCTGGATGTAGGGAGTTTCCACCTGACGGGCGTTCGGCGTGACACGGAACTGCTGGATCAGCGCCGGGTAGGCCCCACCAACGACGAGCGCAGATACCACCGTGACGGCAACGCCAACGGCGGGAAGGCGCCATGTGCCTCGGAAGGCAGCGATGACGAAGAGGACGGCCACCAGCAGGGAGATAACCGCGAGGATCATCTGCGCAGGGAGGACCGCGTTGACCTCTTTGTACAGGGCACCATCCACCAGATCCCCACTGTTGAGGACGAGGGAGTAGATCCCGACCCAATAGCGCAGTGCGACGACAAGTGACAGTCCTGCGCCGAGCAGACCGATCTGCATGCGCGCGCTGTTGGTCATGTTGAAGCGGGGGCTGAGGGTGATCCCCCCGTAGAGGTAACCGATAACGATCACAGCCAGAACCGCTACCACCAGGGTGTTGAGCAGGAACGACAGGATGATCTCGAGGATCGGAAGCGTGAAGACATAGAAGCTGATGTCGATGCCGAACTGTGGGTCGACCTCACCGAACGGGGTGCGGTTCCACCACACCAGGAATGTCTGCCACTGGGTGGCCATTCCCGCTGCGGTCATAAAGGAGATGATGGCTGGAATACCCCAGAAAACCACCTTGCGGAACGGCTCCAGAGCCGCCTGGTATTCGCGTAGGTTCGAGCCGCTCTGACCACCGAGGCGCTTGGGCCTTGTCCGATAAGCCCACGTCACAGCGCCCATGATGGCTGCGAACTGAATGGCAAATGTAAGGATAAACAGGCCTGCGGTTGCACCCCATCGGGTCCAGAGAACCCGGGCTGCCCCCAGCTGGTCAAACCAGAGGACTTCGGTCCAAATCTGCGAGGCCGCGTAGATGAGAACACCCAGGATCACGATGATCCCAATTGTGATTGTCAGCGGGTTGCGCAGTGCAGCCTTGATTGAAACTTGCTCACCTCTTGGAGGTTGTGGTCTCCGGTTGGCGTCGTCTGGTTCCGGCGTTGCCGTCGGGAAGAATGTCACCGCTATCCTCTCTTTGGGGCGCGATTCGGGAGATGTGCTCTAGAGAATCAGAGTCATTCTACCCCCGTGCTCCCCTGCCACCAGCTAGCGGATACTATTGCCGCCATGAGCGAAAACAAGCAACCAGAAGAGCGGCACGACGAATCCGTCAACGTCGAGTTCGCCCTCCCCCCTGCCTCGGCAGCACTGCGCAAGGTGACGGAAGAGATTGAGGCCGGTGCGGCCAGGCTCGGCTGGGATCGTCCCCCGGCTGTCTACGCCCTGGTTCCCACCCGCCAGCTCCTCGAAACCCCCGATATTCCAGAGGACGTCCTCAGCGACCTGCGTGAGGCATGGGATGGCACCTCGGAGCACCTTTCAGCCATCCTTCAGGACTCGATTCCCAACGACGAACTCGAAGATACGCTACCCAAGCTGGCCTGGCCCGACACCGTGTTCGGGTCTGCCCTGACGGTTGAGCGCATCATTGTTCCCCCCGAGGTCGAGGACGAGGCGCCTGAGGACCCGGACGCTGCACTGGAGTTCATCAGCAGCCACCCGGCCCGCACCGACGTCCGCCTCACCATCGGCGTGACCCGTGATGGAGATTCGTGGTGTGCCGTTCGTGCCCGGACCTTTGATGATCCGAACCGAGTTGGCAAGGGTGAGAACCTGGTGCCCGCGCTGGTGGAGGCCCTGCGAATGGGCTTCGCACCAGACGAGCGCTCTGCCTGACCCTAGATCGGGTGTTGAACTAGCCGACTGCTACGGGGCAGCCTGGTAGATCAGCACCTTGACCGGCAGCAATGGCTTCCACAGCCCCCACGGCCTCAGCAAGTGTCTTCACCGGCACGGCGCTGAGGCCGTTTGGCTCTCGGCCGACCGCTTCCGCACAGTTCTCCGCAGGAAGTAGGAACCAATCAGCGCCGTCACGCTGCGCCCCGTACATCTTCTGCACCACCCCGCCGATGGGGATGACGTTGCCAACGAAGTCCAGTGCACCGGTCGCGGCAACCGTCTCTCCCCCAGTTATTCCATCTGGTGTCAGGCGATCGATGATTCCGAGGGCGAACACAAGTCCGGCCGAGGGGCCTCCGACACGTTCCAGGTGGATGACGACATCAACAGCCAGTTCTGTGTTGGCCCCCAGGTAGATTCCCATCTTCGAACCCTCAATGGGCTCTTCGCCCTCGGGAACAGCGGGTGCACTTGTCACGATGTCCACTGGAAGTAGTTCGCCCTCGCGCAGAACGGTGACCACGAGAGTCGTCCCAGGATCGGTGGTCTCGAGCAGAGTGAAGGGAACCGACGGCTTGTCGACCTGGTGAACAGTCCCGTCCGGGGTCTCAATGGAAACCAGGATGTCCCCATCAAGCAGCTTTCCCTCAGCGTCACTACCTTCTGATGTTCCCACCACGATCATCTCGGTCTCCATCGGGGCACCCAGGTAGTCCATGGCTGCGATTGCCGCCGCCGAATGGGAGGACTCCATCTGAGCCGCCCCTGCACTAGCCACGTCCTCGGCAGTGGTCTGCGGGGCGTAGAGGTCAGAGTACTTCCGCACCGTCGCCCCGGGGGTGAACCACGACTTCACAATGTCGCCCACGCGAACAGTAGTCCCCGGACCTCCCAGGGTTGAGACCGTCACCATGCGGAGTTCACCATCGTCCTCCGCTTCCTCGCGGACAACCAGGTCGTCGAAATCACCAGACTGAGCGAACTCGAGGATAGTGGTCTCCCCCTGGTCCCCAAGAACATTGATGGTGGGGCCCGGGTACTGGATGACGTAGCCGACCGGAACCAGTGACACCAGCACCAGGAAGGTGACCACGGCAAGCATCGCCGCGACTAACTTGGTCGAGCGGGTCACCCACAGCTCTCGATTGTCCTGCGATGATGGTGCGGAGGTGGTTTCCATTCGGCAATTGTGCCCCATGGAGGCGATCTGTATTTCGGCCGAGGG
>CAMFDH010000108.1 GCA_945949035.1 uncultured Actinomyces sp. | reverse complement strand
AAACTATTCGGCTTGGGCCTCGAACGACGAAGTCATCGTTCCGAGAGGAGGAACTTCAAAGAATCCAATCGGCGCATGTCTGCGCGCTCGTCGGCCGTGAGCGCGTCACGGGCGGCCTTCGCCTGTAATTTTGCGACTGAACCGCGTCTTGTCTCGATTTCCTTGATTTCGAGATCGACTTCCTCGCGACTCATCCGGCGAACGGAAGATCGTGATTGTGGGGTGAGGAGAGTCATCTTTCCCTCCTGGGTGGACTAGTCGCAACTGCAAATCGAGCATCCGACAATTCATGGAGAGCAAGCCAACTAAGGCCGAGTGGAGGGGCTGACGGGAATCGAACCCGCGCTGTCTGCTTGGGAAGCAGAAGTTCTACCATTGAACTACATCCGCATGTCGTGAAGACGCATTGAAGTCTAGCAAGAAATTTGACCACTGCAGGACCAGCAACACCGGGGTCAGACGACGACTCCTGGATGCGGATACCCGGCCCGGTATCGCTTAGAGCGCACTGGAATTGCCCACAGAACTCACTTTTGCCCTCCCGTAAGCTACCCGAAGTCAGTAGGGTGGGGAACAAGTCAAAGAATCCATGAGGAGAAATATGAGCACGCAAGACCTCACCGTTGAAGACTTTGAGTCGACGGTAACTGACAACTCCATCGTCCTCGTCGACTTCTGGGCAGAATGGTGCGGCCCGTGCCGTCAGTTCGCTCCGGTCTACGACAAGGCTTCTGAGAAGAACTCGGACATCATCTTCGGCAAGGTTGACACCGAGGCCCAGCAGGAGCTGGCTGCCATGGCTCAGATCACCTCGATCCCGACCCTGATGGCCTTCCGCGATGGCATCGCAGTGTTCCGCCAGGCTGGCGCACTTCCCGGCCACGTCCTCGACGATCTCATTCAGCAGATCCGTGACCTGGACATGGATGAGGTCAAGAAGCAGGTTGCAGAGTCTGAGGGCAACTAGTACCGACTTTCCAAAAATCCGCAGTGTTCCTTTCGGAGCCTGCGGATTCTTGGTTTAAGCCAGCTTTCTAGAGGCTGCGTCGCCCCTCCAGAGCGCGTCCCAGCGTCACCTCATCGGCGTACTCGAGGTCACCGCCGACCGGTAGGCCTGATGCGAGTCGCGTGACTGTGACCCCCATGGGTGTCACGCTGCGGGCAATGTATGACGAGGTCGCCTCGCCCTCAACGGTCGGGTTGGTAGCGAGGATGACCTCTTGAATCGTCCCGTCAGCCAGGCGCATGAACAGCTCACGCATGCGCAGTTGGTCCGCACCAATCCCGGCGAGGGGATCGATCACGCCGCCGAGGACGTGGTACCTGCCGCGGAAGACCCGCGTCTTCTCGATGGCGTTGATGTCCTTGGCTTCCTCAACAACGCAAAGGATGGTCTGGTCGCGTCGGGTGTCCGCACAGATCGAACACACTTCGCCCTCTGTCACATTGCCGCAGACGGTGCAGAAGTGGACATTCTTTTTGACCGCTTGAATGGATGCGACAAGTTCCTGGATCTCAGCACTATCGGCCCCCAGAATGTGGAAGGCAAGGCGCTGGGCGCTCTTGGGGCCGATTCCCGGGAGTGCCCCTAGGTTATCGATTAGATCCTGGATTGCACCGTCAAACCCGCTCACTCATGACCTCCAAGATCAAATCCTGACAGTGCGTTCTCATCAGGCTCAATGGGTTCAGGGAACCCGTCATCTCCCAGCACATCTTCCTCTGGTTCAATCGTGCTGATCAGTTTCTCTTCTATTACTGTGCCGCCAACTATGTCGAGAAAGACATCGACCGGGGAACGACCACGATAGGCGCCGTCTGGATCAGCAGGGACCGGGGGTTCCTGTGTGGCAACTGGCCCGGCTGGAGGTTGGGGCCGTTGAACCGGCGGTTTTGGCGCTGCCACCGGCTGCACCTCAGGAGCCTTCTGAACCGGAGTTGGTTGCTCTGGTTCAGGCTGTGCTTTTGGGTGGCTCTCCGGCGGCTGCTGAACTGGCCGTTGGGGTGCCGGCTTCTCTACTTCAGGCTCGGCTCGAGGCGCTGGTTCAGCAGCGACTTCGGGTGATATGGAGGGAACTCCCCCCTCCTTTAGCTTCTCCACGACCTTGGCGCGGTCACCCTCCCACTCAGCTATCACCGTGATGGGACGCCCGATTAGCTCCGAGAAGACCCCGGCCATCTTTTCTTCGCCGCCAAAGCGCTTGAACTGGGCGACATTGGAAGGCTGAAGGAAGAAGACGTGTGCGATCGAACCGGCAGCTTCAGAGCCCCGAACGTTCTTCATCAAACTTGGGTAAGCCGACCCCATCTCACCCATTCGCGTCGTGATGGCGGCCCAGTTAGTCCGCATGAAGGCGGAGTCCGCAACGGCTCCTGCATCGCTGGCCGCGGGGGTAGTTGCAGCCTGAGGTGGTTGCGATACCTGCGCAGGACGGGCAGGAACCGAAGTTGCTGCGGGCGACGGAGTCGTCCCGGCCCGGGGCGCCCTCGGTACTTCAGTACTGCTTGTTGGTGCGGCAGGGGAAGCCTGCGGGGCCGGCCGTGCGGCAGGTGCAGCGGTCTGCGGACCGCGTGGTGCCTGACGAGGCGGTACAGCAGTTGCCGGGGCCGGAGCGGACACAGTCTGAGTGGCACCCTGCGCTGAACCATCAACCACCAGAAGTCGAGCCATCAGCAGTTCAAGCTGCAGGCGAGGCGAGGTGGCGCCAACCATTTCTCGAAGAGCGCCCTCAATAATGTCGGCACGTTGGGAGAGGAGACGTGCCCCCCACTTACCGGCCTGCGTATGCATGACAGCGAGCTGATCAGCGGGAATCTCAATCAGAGTGTCCGCCGCCCTCTCACCAATCAGTGAGCAAACCAGCAGGTCGCGAAGGCGCTGCAGCAGGTCCTCTACAAAACGTCGGGGTTCCTGGCCCTTATCGGTCACCTCTTCGACGATGGCGAATACTGCCGCCCCATCTGAGTCGCCGAGGGCATCCACGGTCCGTTCCAGGATTGCCGCATCGGTGTAACCGAGCAGGTCGAGCGCGCTCTGCACCGTCACCGTTCCGTTGGAGCCGGCCATGAGCTGGTCCATGACAGACAGGGAGTCCCGAACTGATCCCCCGCCACTGCGAACGATTAGCGGGTAGACGCCCTCTTCAACTTCGATGCCCTCTTTGGCTGCCAGGTCCTTCAGGTAGGGAACCAGGACAGCGGGCGCCACCAGCCTGAACGGATAGTGGTGAGTACGTGAGCGGATGGTGCTGATGACCTTCTCCGGCTCCGTCGTCGCAAAGATGAACTTGGTGTGGTCCGGGGGCTCTTCGACCAGCTTCAGCAGGGCATTGAAACCCGAGGCGGTCACCATGTGTGCTTCATCAAGGATGAAGATGCGGTAGCGGTCCCGAGTCGGCGCAAACTCTGCCTTCTCACGCAGGGCACGCGCGTGTTCCACGCCGTTGTTTGAGGCCGCATCAATCTCAACTACATCAAGCGACCCTGGGCCACCTGCCGCGAGCTCAACGCACGAGTCGCAGACACCACACGGCTGCGAGGTCGGTCCCTCAATGCAGTTCAGGCTGCGCGCCAGAATGCGTGCCGAAGTTGTTTTGCCGCAGCCGCGTGGTCCCGAAAAGAGGTAGGCATGCGTGACGCGATTGCCATCCAGGGCAGCCTTCAAGGCATCGGTGACATGTTCCTGCCCGATGACATCCTGAAACGTATCTGGCCGATAACGGCGATAAAGTGCTGTGCTCACGGTTAGACCTTAGAACCTCCGGGGCCAGCGCCGCCGTCGAAGAAGAACCTCTGCGGAAAGTACCGCCCACATCCAGTTGGGGATAACTGCGCCTAGATATAAATGATCCCCCGCGCACCCGACAGAGCGACCGTATCCTTGCTGCCTTCCGGCCCTGGGGAGGTTCGGGTGATGCCGTCGCACGGGGGATCGTCCTCATCTTACACAGAGTTGACTCCCTTCCAGCAAACTCACGCTGAAGGAGGAATCGACGGCCTGCAACGATTCTGGACCGCTCCGTCAAACCTCACAGTGCCCGGAGTAACGCAGCTAGACCTTCGGGTCTGGATCGGTTGGATCCTCTCGCGCCAGGAAGATTAGTAGTGCACTCACAAGCAAGACGAGAACGACTGAGAGCCCATTCCAAAGGTGATCTGCGAGGAAGCCAATCCCTCCCCCCGCTCCGAATCCAACTAGAACCATGAAGTAGAGGCCCGAGGTGTAGAGGTTCGACATTCCGTTCGGCGCCTTCTTACTGAAGAAGGACTGCATCAGGTAGTTGAAGGCCAACTGCAACACGACGGTCACCGCCACGTTTCCGTAGACCATGCCCTTGATCTTGTGGAATCCGTTTCCCTGGACTCCGGCTGCAAAGGAGATGATCCAGGTGATGTACTCGGGCCGCAATGCCTTTGTGACGATGAGGACGAGGGCGATACCGATGGCAAACATCAGCAAACCCTGCAGTCCAGGGGTGTAGCGCTTTCCGGTGCGCAGGCAAACGGCGATGATGCCTCCGGCGACAAACGCACCGACGCCGAACGCAAGCACTGCTCCGGAGACGAAGAAGAACTTGGGCCAGTTCCCCGCCATTGCCTGGTAGCCCATCTGAATGATGTTGCCTGACTGCGCGGTACCGAATGTTCCTGCGTTACTGAAAGCCCAAGAGTTCAGCAGCCCGGAAGAGATAGCAAGGATCAGAGCTATGTGGGGCAGCTCCATGAGGGGAAATGAGGACGGATGCATCGACTTTGCCATCACCTTGACCAGTGATGTTCCCTGCGGAAGCACGGCCTTCACTTGATGAGTGGCTTCGGATCCGGCATCTGCCTTTGTCATTTACACTCCCTGCTCACATACACGGTGACAACTGGCCGACATTATTCCACGCGCCTTACGCGAGGGCCCGCGGGTCCAAATCGGTAGAGCAGGCCGCAGCATTGGGGAGGGACTTTGCCCTGTGTTTGTAAGGAAAACCCCGGCATTTCAACGAATACCGGGGCTTTGAGCGGAGGATGGGGGATTCGAACCCCCGAGGGCTTGCACCCAACACGCTTTCCAAGCGTGCGCCATAGGCCACTAGGCGAATCCTCCTCGGCTCAAAAGAGCCTCACCCATCCTATCCCCATAATCTCGATTCGCATAATAGCCCCGAGCGGCTAGAATAGATACAGCTCTCCGCGAGGCGGCATCTCGGCCAAATCCCCCAGGACGGAAACGTAGCAAGGGTAACCGGGCTCTGTCGGGTTCGCGGAGAGTCTTATTTTTGCAAAAGAAAGCCCCGTTCAAAGAAGAACATCGGCTTCTTCAAACGGGGCTTCCCTAAAAACTCTCGGCAACTAGGCCAAAGCGACCCGCACCTCAGGATCGAGCAACTCAGCCACCCGCGCCCGAGCCTCAACCGGATCAGCAGCCGAAACCGCCGCCTCAGCAAT
>CAMFDH010000107.1 GCA_945949035.1 uncultured Actinomyces sp. | reverse complement strand
ACGAAGAGTGGTACTACCGTCCCCCATCGGTGAATATTCCGATGCGCTGGCGCATCCTCGTCAAGTGGCGTATTTCCACACTGGCGGGCTTTGAGGGTGGAAGCCGGATCTACCTCAACACCATCGACCCCTGGCGCGTCCAGAGACGGGTCGTCAAGAGGATGCGGGACCTGCGTCAGAAGGGCTTGATTGGACCGATGGCGATCGGCTCCGAAACCACGGTCACGACTGATCTTTTGGACTAAGTGCAACCGGGGCAAACAGCTTGGTCCAGCTCTTCAGACCAGCGGTGATATCCTCGACTGGGAACGTGTCCTGGGCCTCAATATCCTCGCCCAGCGGGAATGCGAGTGCGTAGTCAGCGACGATTTCCTGGCCGCGGGCTGAAGTGAGTAGATCTGCTAGCTCGCCCACCAGGACCGAACGTTCAGGGTTTGTGGAAACCGCAAGCATCGAGACCTGCCTCTGCACGCACGTGTCCGAGAGGGCCTGATAGCGGGTGTCTGTTCCCAGGTTGTTCGGGTGTCGCAGGGGTTCCAGAACTGAACCAATTATGCCCGCCACCACCGGGGTCACGGGTTCCGCCCCACTCTGTGTCTCTTGCGCCGCTCCCTGGGTCTCACCCCAGGACTTCCAGTGGTCCTTCCACATGGGAAGGAGGGCGAGGGCGTAGGGCGAAGCCATCGGGTTGGAAGCTGCGACAATCCCCTCGAGCTGCTTGGGATCCACCGCGGCCAGCTCACTCGGAATCGCCAGGTTGTTCGCCGAGAACCAACTGCGGTCAACCAGCACGCAGGCGCTGTCACTGCCGTAGGAAACAGCCTTCAGATCACCGCCGGTCAGGTGGAGCGCTTCCTGAACCCCGCTGGTGTCCAGCCACAGCTCATCGACACCCATCAGCACATCGACGTCCTCCAGAACCCCCTCAAGGCCGCCCTCGGCCACCGCCGGCGGATCAAGGACAACCTGGCGGAAGCCAATCGAAAGCTCTTTTGAAAGGGCCTCGAGCCCGTCAAGGGGAAGCATCGAACCCTCGGGAACCGCAACTGTCACCAGTTCAGATGTCTCACCGCTCTGCGCCAAGCCTCCCCAGGTCACACCTGGTTCGGTCGGGACACTGGAGGTACAGGAGGCAAGCAGGATGGCTGCGGCCCCAACCGCGACAGTTACGCGCACGGGTCGAAGGTAGTCAGCACGTCTGGCAGAGCGAGTAGAGGTCTCAGAAGTCACGCTATGAGGCTACCCTTGTACCTGGTACAAACTCTCACTGGCGCGCGTCACTGCGCCATTATCGAAAGTGAACACGAATGAACGTCCAGGCGAAAATTATCGGACTTGCGACCATGGCTGTCTCCTCGTTTGTTGTCCCCAAACTTGCAACCATGGCTTGGAAAGTTGCGACTGGAAGCGAGCCGCCCTCGGAGGACACCGGGAGCAAGCTGGCACCGATCCTGGTCTTCTCGGCACTGTCAGCGGTCCTGGTGGCATCTTCCCAATACCTCATGCACGGAATGACCGCCAAGTACCGTACCGACGCCAAGCTCGGCGCAGACGCCCCGGCCCTTGAGGATGAGGCCAAGAAGGCTTAGTTCCCGTCGCTCCGTCCCGGAAGGGGAAGCAGAGGACCTAGATCAGCCATGACTCCGGAGGCATCAACCGCCCCGGAGTCCACGGCGTCCTGCCACGTCAGCAAGCCTGTGGCCAGTTGCAGCCAGGTCTGGGCTGACATTTCAACCACGGCGGGCGGGGTCCCGCGACGATGGTTGGTGCCCTCGAGGATCTGGGTGGCTCCAAACGGAATCACCCGTACCTCAACGGCGCCCCCCGGAGCCAGATCAGAGATCAGCTGCAGGGTGTAACGCACCGCCAGGGCTATGACGGGGCGGGCGGCACCTGTGGAACCGGCTGCGGACTCACGCCAGTTGCGCCAGGCCGCCTCGCCCTCATCAATCCCTATTCGTCTTACTGCCACAGCTGCCCTAGAAGACACCCTGGGCGTGCATGGCGGCAGAAACTCGCATGAACGCACGAATATTGGCGCCGACAACGTAGTCGCCAGGCCGCGCGTACTCATCAGCCGTCTCAAGGCAGTTGGTGTGAATATCCCGCATGATTTCCGCCAGGTTGCCCTCTACCTCCTGGAACGTCCAGCGGGCCCGAGCGGCATTCTGCTCCATCTCCAGGGACGAGACGGCCACACCACCCGCGTTGGCTGCCTTTCCGGGAGCGAAGAGAATGCCCGACTGGGCGAACACCTCAACCGCGTCGTGGGTGCAGGGCATATTGGCGCCCTCGGCAACGATCTCGCAGCCGTTCTTGGCTAGTTCACGCGCATCGTCCTCGTTCAGTTCGTTCTCAGTCGCGCAGGGAAGGGCGACCTGACACGGAACCGACCAGGGGTGACCTTCCGCGTGGAACTGAGCCCGGGGGCGACGTTCAACGTACTCGGCGACGCGACCACGCCTCTCTTCCTTGATCTCTTTGAGGAGGTCGAGGTCAACTCCGTCAGGGTCGTAGACCCACCCGGAGGAGTCGGAGAAAGTCACCGGCTTGGCACCGAACTGCAGGGCCTTCTCGATGGCGTAGATCGCCACGTTGCCTGAACCCGAAACCGTGACGATCTTGCCCTCCAGGTCCTCACCGCGCTTCAGGAGCATCTCACGGGCGAAGAAGACGACTCCGTATCCGGTGGCCTCGCGCCTGGCGTGTGAGCCACCCCAGTCGAGTCCCTTTCCGGTGAGGACGCCGGTCTCCCAGCGGTTCTTCAGGCGACGGTACTGGCCAAACAGGAAGCCGATCTCACGCTGGCCCACGCCAATATCGCCTGCAGGGACATCCGTCTTATCCCCGATGTGACGGGACAGTTCGGTCATGTAGGCCTGGCAGAAGTTCATCACTTCCCAGTCGGACTTACCGTGGGGGTCAAAGTCAGAACCACCCTTACCGCCGCCCAGGCTCTGTCCCGTGAGGGCGTTCTTGAAGATCTGCTCGAAACCAAGGGACTTGATGATGTTTCGGTTGACGGACCTGTGAAAACGTAGGCCACCCTTGTAGGGGCCGAGTGCCGAGTTGAACTCAACCCGGTAGCCGCGGTTGACGCGGACCGTTCCGGAGTCATCGACCCAGGGGACGCGGAAGAGGATCTGCCTCTCGGGCTCTACCAGGCGCTCAAGCAGCGCGTGATCAGCCAGGGAGGGGTCTCGATCTACCGCCAGTGAAATGCTGTTCAGGACCTCGAAGACTGCCTGCTGGAACTCTGGTTCTCCGGGGTTCCTGCGCTTGACTTCCTCTAGTGTGCGTTCAACTTGGGGGTGCATATGATCCTCTCCCTCTTCTCCCACTGGTCTGTGGGCCCACGGGGACGCGGGCAGAGTCATTAAACGCTGTTCCCTCGACTCGCGTTAGGGCCGTCCATTTTTCGCAAATCAAAAGTGGTGTTGAGAGGAAATTAGCTGTAGAAGGCGCCGGTTCGACCCGTTGCCCTCTCGCATGAGCTATATCCACAGGGTTACACACAGGGCATGGAGTTCATTGGTGGTGTCCTGTGGATATCTTGGGGAAAACCCTGTGTGCAATACAGAAATTGCTAGGAAAAACACCAGTTTCTAGCGGCTACCAGCCCCCGGTACCAGGGTTACGCCCGAATGACTCTTCCTTCTCTCGCTGCCGCTCATTCTGGTCCTGGTTCTTCTTCTCCAGGGCTTCTCGACGCTCTCGCTCAGCGTCGGTCTCTTCGGGATTGACCTCGGACGACTCCCCCGAACCCTCGGAATTACCACCACTTTCCGAATCGGTCTGGTCGCCCTCTCCCCCTTCAGTCCCAGCGCCGTTGATCTGGTCCAACTTCTCTTGGAGACGGTCAGCGGACTCTCCGGTGGCCTGCTCCATCTCTGGGTTCACCTGCTGGTTCTGTTCCCCCTGGCCACTACCACCAGATCCGTTAGGATCCCCGTCTTGCCCCTGTCCAGATCCCCCTTGAACCTGACAGGGAGCCACCCAGCGCAGCGCCTCTTCGTAGAGTTCGGCAGCTCGCGCATCGTAGAGCGCGGCCGCGGCCTCATCTCCCAGTATCTCTGTTGCGGCTGAGAGATTGAACCGGACCGTGCACTCATAGGAGAAGGCTCCGATGCTGCCGTCATCCTGGACCGTCGCCTTGGGAACCCTGTCGTAGGCGCTCAGGAGCAGGTCCCTCCCGCCCTCAACATCACCTTCATCCACAAGCGCGCTTCCGAGGTTGTAGTCAGCAAGCCATGCCTGTGGAAAACTACGCGATATTGCCCACTGATTTTGGTAGCTGGCAGCTGACTTCGACCAGTCACCCTCGACAGCCGACCGGGACGCATGCGAGCTCCAGGCCCAGAGGAACACCAGCGCAGATCCAGCAAGAATGAGGACCGCCACCACGGGCAGGGTCCACCACAGCAACTTCAGCAGGCGCGGATTGCGCTCAGCGGGAGGGGGAGCCGGGTTCGTAATGGCCCCGAAAGGCTGACCGACTTCGCCGGGACGGGAAACACGTGGATCACCAGAGCGCATTCGTCCTCCTCAGCCGCAGGAGTCGGGCGGTGAAGACCGCAATCTCCCAACCCACCAAGGCCGCCAGCGCCAGGGCCGGAATCCACGTCAGGTACCAGTAAGTCACCACCGAAGAACGCCCCTCAATCACAGAGTCCGCCCCCTCTATGAAATCACTCCCCAACTGGCTGAGGACGGATGGGTCCGGGTTGAGGAGGAAGGGAACCCCGAGGGTCGAAGCTAGCTGCTGGAGGGACTCTTGGTCGAGGACGGAGATCGCCCGCTCTCCGTTTTCATCCAACATGTACTCTTCCGTGGCCCCGACGCCGCCCACACCAAAGATGCGCATGGGCCCTCCCTCTTCGGTGCCATAGCCGAGAACAGCGCCTCCATCGACAAGCTGCGCCACCTCCGCCCACGGGATCTCAGCCGCGGGTTCACCGCCCTGTTGCGTTGACTCTCCGTCAGAGATCACCACCAGGTAGCGCAGGTTCTGAGGACGTTGCTCCGCGGAGTTCTGCAGCAGATCAAAAACAGTTTGTGCAGGACGGTCCAGGGTCGATCCAGTAGAGAACTCCGAAACCTCCTGGTGTAGGTTGTCTGCGAAACGAGCCACGGCCGAGCTATCGGTGGTCACCGGGAGCTCAACCCGAGAGGATGAGTCCCAGGTAACGACCGCGAACCTCGCGGATGGGGCGGCTTCCACCAGTGCGCGAATATCTCGGCGGGCAGCATCGAGGCGGGTGGTTCCCCCCGGGCCGTCTTCGGCTGCCATCGAACCGGTGCGGTCAACCGCAAAGACGATCTCTACGTTGGAGACAACCTTCTCCTGTTCCACCGGTAGAGCTGGACCGGCAAACGCCACCGCCAGGACCATCACCATGGCACCACGGCGCATCGCCGTAACCAGGCGAACCCGGCGTGATTCACCGGACCCGCGCCAAGCCGTGAAGATCACCAGACCGAGGCCGAAGACGGCAAATAAGACC
>CAMFDH010000106.1 GCA_945949035.1 uncultured Actinomyces sp. | reverse complement strand
TACTTCGCGCTGCGCACCGTCGGAGTGGGTGAGAGGTCTGACGGACAGCCCGCCCTCCTTCTCAACGGGAAACCACACTTTGCCTGTGGTCTCCTGGACCAGGGCTACTGGCCCGATGGTGGTTACACCCCGGCCAGTGACGACGCACTGATCTACGACATCCAGCTGGCCAAGACCGCCGGCTACAACATGCTGCGTAAGCACATCAAGATCGAACCTTTGCGCTGGTACCACCATTGCGACCGACTGGGAATGCTGGTGTGGCAGGACGCGGTCAACGGGGGGCGCCCTCCGCGCAAGATCCTGCTGAACAGCCGGGTGGTAGTTCCCTTCTGGATGAGAGATCGTCCCGGTGCAGTTCTGGGACGTCAAGACCCGCAGGGGTTGTCGATGTTCGCCAGCGAACTGGCTGACATGATCGACACCCTCTACTCGGTTCCCTCCGTGGTGATGTGGGTGCCGTTCAATGAGGGCTGGGGACAGTTTGATGCAGCACTGGTGGCGCAGATGGTCCGCGAACTTGATCCCACCCGCACCATAGACCACGCGTCAGGCTGGTTCGATCAGGGGGCGGGCGACCTCAACAGCACCCACGTCTACCTGCGTCCGCCGACGATGGTGGGCCTGACCAAACCGCGGGGCGACAGGCGCGTCCTCGCCCTCACCGAGTACGGGGGCCTCGGCCTACCGATCCCCGGGCACCAGTGGAACGAAGATACGTTCGGCTACCTCAACTACAAGAGCCCCGAGGCGCTTGCGAAAGCCTTTCGTAAGCTTCACGCCGAGCAGCTTCCGCGGGTGGTGGCACGCGGGCTGGGGGCTACGGTCTACACGCAACTTTCGGATGTCGAGGACGAGGTCAACGGTCTGGTCACCTACGACAGGAAGGTCGTGAAGATTCCGCTGGACCTGGTTCGTGACCTCAATCGGGGGCTGGGGTCAGCCGACTAGGCCTCCGGGGTCTGCCCGACTCGGCTGAATGAGGAGGCGCGGCGACTGCCTGAGAGGTAGCGACGCTGTTGCCTTCTGCTCCAGATGTCAGCCGTCCTCGTAATGGCTAGATTGACGAGGACGAAGACGACGGTCACGACCAGGTAGGTCTGAATCAGATCCCCGGTGTTTGAGACCATCACCTTCGCGCTGTACTGCAGTTCGCTGTAGGAGACGGCGTAGCCGAGGGTGGTGTCCTTGATGAGGATGGCGACCTGAGCTAGAAGCGACGGCATGACCAGGCGGATGGCCTGCGGAAAGATCACGTAGCGCATGGTTTGCAGGCGAGTCAGGCCGATCGCTTCGGCGGCCTCGGTTTGTCCCTTGGGTAGGGCAAGAATGCCAGCCCGGAACACCTCTGCAATTGTGGCGCCCGAGCACAGGCCAATCGGGATTACCAGCTTCCAGTACAGATCGGGGTTGATCTGGTACTTCGGCAGGGCAATAAAGAAGATGTAGATCAGCAGCAGCAGGGGAATGGAGCGGAAGAACTCGATGATTCCCGTTCCAATCCAGCGGATCCACCGTGTCTTTGACAGTCGCATGAGGGCGAGGACCACGCCGAGCGGGAGGGCGATCAGCGCGGAGCCAGCTGCGGCCAGCAGGGTGTTACCGAGGCCTTTGAGGAGGTAGCGGATGATGGGCCACTGGGTGAACGTGTCCCACTTGCTAGCCGCCAGCTGTCCGTTGCTGCCGAACAGGTAGATGGCATAGGCAAAGAAGGCCACAATCGCGGCCGAAGAAATGATGGTGGCAACGCGAATCCGGGCTGTTGCCTTGGGGCCCGGGGCATCGAAGAGGACGGTGCTCATCGCAGGACCCTCAGCTTTCGCTCCAGACGGTCACCAACTGCGCCTGCGCCCAGGGAGACCACCAGGTAGATGATGGCCGCAACCATGAAGGTCGTGAGCCCCAGCGCTTCACGGGTGTTGATGTAGGTGACCGTTGCAGTCAGGTCCATGACTCCGACTGTTCCCGCCAGAGAGGAGGAGAGGAAGATGCCGATAAAAGTGGTAATCAGGGGCTGAACCATGGAACGGAACGCCTGGGGGAGGACGACGAATCGAATGGTCTTGCCAAAGGTGAGGCCGAGGGAGCGGGCGGCTTCGATCTGTCCCGCGGGAACCGAGTTGATGCCAGCCCGTAGGGACTCGCAGATAAACGCCCCGCCGACCAGGGCCATGGCGATGATGACTGAGTTGGTGTAACTCCAGAGCAACCCGATCTCAGGCAGGGCATAGACGACGATGATGATCAGGCTGAGCAGGGGGACGTTTCGAAAGACATCGACGTAGACCAGCCCGATCGCACGCAGGGGAGCGACCGGGCTGATCCGGAAGATGGCCATGATGGTTCCGATGAGCAGCGCGAAGAGGAAACCCAGAGCAGTGAGCTGCAGGGTGACCAGGAACCCTTCGAGGAAGAGGTCGCGATACTGCCAAAGAACCATGTTGGACCAGTTCGTTACTTGGGGTTAGTTACCTGCGGAACCGATAGCTGGTGTGACGGGTTCGGTGGTCACACCGGTCATCTCACCGATCGTTGCGTGCCACAGGGCAAGCCAGGTGCCGTCGGAGAAGATTTTCTCGAGGAAGCCGTCGATGAATGCCTGACCGTCGGTATCGGTCTGAATGCCGATGCCGTAGAGGTCCTCATCACCGAACGGTTCGCCAACAATCGTCAGCTCGGGGTTCTGGAGTACTGCGTTGAGCAGAAGGGTCTGGTCAATGACGTAGGCATCCGCGCGACCCTGCTTCAAAGCCTCAACTGCTTGGGCGTGGTCGGGAAGTGCCAGGATCTCAGCTTCCGGAATGAACTCTTCGATGGTGGGAACACCGGTCGATCCTGCCTGGGTGACGACTGTCTTACCCGCCAGCGACTCAAGCCCCGTGATGTCTGCATTGTCCTTCTTGATGAGGATGGCTGAGGCCGAGGAGTAGTAGGGGCCCGCGAAGTCGATGCGCTCCAGGCGCTCCGGGGTCACGGAGTAGGTGGCGATGACGACGTCGACTGAACCGTTGACAAGCAACTCTTCACGGGTGTCAACGGAGACCTGGGTCAGCGTGGTCTTGGTGGCGTCACCAAAGATGTACTTGGCAAGCAGCTGAGAGATACCAGCATCGAAGCCGATAACCTTGCCGGTGGTGGGATCAAGCTTTGAGAACAACTCTGAGGTTTCGGTTCCGCCGACCTTGAGGACCCCGGACTCTTTCACCTTGGTGGCCCACACGGAGTCTGCGATGGTGGCTTCATCGGCAACGGGACCGAGATTGACGATCTCATCGTAGACTTCGTTTCCGCTGTCAAATGATCCGGAGGGCTCTGCCACCGAGCCGCTTTGACCCCCGGTTGCCCCGGATTCGGCAGAGTTCGTTCCGCTGGAGCATGCCGACAGGGCCAGTGCAGTTGCAGCAGCTACCGCGGCTATGACGGAGTAGCGTCCCTTGCGTCTAGTAGTGGTGGTGCTCATTTTCGTTTCTCCTTCGATTCCTTCGGCTAGGAAACCTTAGAACGGGTGAGGTCGCAAATTTTAGCTGGGTAGCGAGAAAGAAAATTCTTCCCGCAGATGAGTAAAGAATCGGTTAGGTAAGACCCTACGGCCTTCGGGCCGACTTGGCCCAGTCAGGCTGCGAGAGGTTGGGTGTGAAGGGCACACATTCGCGCCAGGAAACAGTCCAGCATGGCTGGATCGGCAGCGGGATCTTCCGGGTGCCACTGCACGCCGACGACTGGTGCATACAGGTGCTCGATGGCCTCGATAGTCCCGTCGTCAGCGCGGGCCACAACAACTAGGTCACGGCCGAGGACATCGACGGCCTGGTGGTGGGCGCTGTGGATCATGGTCCGCATGCCGTCCAGCGGGGAGGGCCCGGAACTGCAACAGCCGGCAACCTGGGCCAGCTGAGAGCCAGAAGCAATGTTGACAGTGTGGCGGGCAAACTCAAAGTCATCCATCAGGGTGTCTGAACTGTGACCTGGATGCTCGCTAATGTCCTGTGTCAGTGTGCCCTCTTGGGCGACGTTCAGGGCCTGCATGCCCCGGCAGATCCCCAGCGTTGGTTTGTGGGTCACGACGGCCTCTCGAAGTAGTGCCAACTGGGCCGCATCACTCTGTGGAAAATGCGGGGTCGCGTTGGGGTAGTCAACGTCGCCCTCGTAATAATCGGGGGAGATGTC
This sequence comes from uncultured Actinomyces sp., assembly GCA_945949035.1. GTDB lineage: Bacteria > Actinomycetota > Actinomycetes > Actinomycetales > Actinomycetaceae > Scrofimicrobium. Next base: position 1,342 of record CAMFDH010000106.1, on the reverse strand, counting down.
CGGACCGCCCATGACGACCAGTGCGTCTGCCATTGAGAGTTTCAACAGGGCCTGGTCGACGGTGTCTTCCTCACCCCAGGTGACATCGATGTTCCAGGACCCTTGCGCCCGCGACACGATTGATCCGAGGAGGCGCTCTGTCAGCTCACTTTCGCGCTCATCATCAGACCGGCGCAAGGCTACGCCGGAGATGAGAAGCGTTGGTCGCTGGTCTGAGGTGTCCACGAAACAGCAAGTTACCACCATCCCATTTTGAAAGGGAAGGGGTCCAAATGACGACCCCGGGTGGTTAGTGGGGAAGGATTCTCGAGAGGAACTCTCGGGCACGTTCTGACTTGGGGTTGTCGAAGAACTCGTTCGGGGGAGCCTCCTCGACGATTTTTCCATCGGCCATGAAGACCAGGGAATCCCCGGCTTTGCGCGCAAAACCCATCTCATGGGTGACGACCACCATCGTCATTCCGTGTGCCGCCAGTCCCTCCATAACGTCGATGACCTCGGTGATCATCTCGGGGTCGAGGGCGGAGGTGGGCTCATCAAACAGCATCACCTTGGGGTGCATGGCGAGGGCGCGCGCGATGGCCGCCCTCTGCTGCTGTCCGCCGGAAAGCTGTGCGGGAAGCTTGGTGGCCTGATCGGCCAGACCAACTCTGGCGAGTAGATCCATTGCTTCGGCTTCGGCCTCGTCCTTCTTCATTCCCTTCACCTTGATGGGTCCCAGGGTGACATTGTCGAGGACGGTCATGTGGGAAAAGAGGTTGAAGGACTGGAACACCATGCCGACCTCGGAACGGAGGTTGGCCAGCTCTTTGCCTTCTTCCGGCAGGACTTCGCCATCAATGAGGATCTCTCCGGATGTGATCGGCTCAAGCCTGTTGATCGTCCGGCATAGGGTCGACTTTCCGGAACCTGACGGGCCGATAACGACGACGACTTCACCGGGATTCACCGTGAGTGAAACATCGTCGAGGGCCATGAAGTCGCCATAGTGCTTGGTGACGTTCCTGACTTCCACGACGGGGTTTACCGTCGGTGAGTTCTCTGAGCTCATTGAGACCATGCGCCTCTCGGGGGTTTTGTGGAGGGAACTTCCCGCGGAAGAGAGTCTTCTGCTGGAAGGTGACCCATAGGAATCACGTCGTTGAGTCAGTAGCCTAGCTTTTGAGTTCGCAGGTAGCGACACAAGTTTAGGAGGGGTCGTGGCCAAGCACCGTGTTGTGATCGTAGGTTCGGGATTCGGCGGGTTGTTCTCCGCGCGATACCTGGCTAAATCGGACGTTCAGGTGACCTTGATTTCCAAGGTCAGCCACCACCTTTTCCAACCTCTGCTGTACCAGGTTGC
>CAMFDH010000105.1 GCA_945949035.1 uncultured Actinomyces sp. | reverse complement strand
TTGAAGTCAGCGCACCGACCGGGCAGATCTGGATGATGTTGCCTGAGAAGTACGACGCGAAGGTACGGCCAGCCATATCCTTGCTCGACTTCTTCTCGGGTCCCGCGTAGACAGAAGAGATGATTCCCTCCTGGCCGTAGGGTCCCGAAATATCGGAATGCTTCGGGCCATCCGTGCCCTTGATGTAGAAGTCCAAGACCTCTGCATCGAAGGTGCCAACCTGTTCACCCATGAACTTGTGGTGATCCTCAGGTGATGAGCCACCGCCACGACCCTGCAGGTCGAGGAAGGGGTCGCCCGGGATCTCCTTGGCGAAACGCACGCAGCGCTGGCAAAGGATGCAGCGGTCACGGTCAAGCAGGATCTGGGTGGTGAGGCCGAGTGGCTTCTTGTAGACCCTCTTGGCACCGTTGAAGCGAGTGTCGTCCTCACCCTCGGTCATCGCCTGGTTCTGCAGGGGGCATTCGCCGCCCTTGTCGCAGATCGGGCAGTCAAGGGGGTGGTTGATAAGGAGGAACTCCATCACACCAACCTGGGCCTTCTTGGCCACCGGCGAGGTGTGCTGGGTCTTCACGACCATGCCCGGGCTGATCTCAATGGCGCACGAAGGCTGTGGCTTCGGCATCATGCGGAGATTGCCCTCGCGGTCGGGGGTGCCGACCTCCACGAGGCACTGACGGCAGGCAGCGACCGGCTTCAGCAGCGGGTGGTCGCAGAAGCGGGGAATGCGAATCCCCACCTGCTCGGCGGCGCGGATAATCAGCGTGCCGGCAGGGGCCTCGACGTCGGTACCGTCAATGGAAAGAGTCACCATGTTGTTCTCAGTCACTGAGCACCTCCCTGAGGAAAGATGGTTGAACGCTCGTAGGGGAACAGTTCCCATGCGGGCGTGGTCAGACCGGCCTCAAACTCTTCGCGGAACAGCTTAAGAGCAGAGATCACGGGGGTTGCGGCTGCGTCACCGAGGGCGCAGAACGAACGACCCAGGATGTTTCCGGCCACGTCATCAAGCAGCTCGAGGTCGCCGGGGCGTCCCTCTCCGCGCTCGAGGCGGATCATGATTTCCTTCATCCAGTAGGTGCCCTCGCGACACGGGGTGCACTTACCGCACGATTCGTGCTGGTAGAACTCAGTCCACATTCGGATCGTCCGCACCACTGAAACGGTCTCATCGAAGATCTGCAGGGCGCGGGTTCCCAGCATGGACCCGGCGGCCGCCACGGCCTCGTAGTCCAGGGGAACATCCAGGTCCTTCTCGGTGAAGAGAGGGGTGGAGGAGCCACCCGGCGTCCAGAACTTCAGCTTGTGACCACCTCGAACACCACCCGAGAACTCGAGTAGTTCACGCATGGTGATCCCGAACGGAGCTTCATACTGACCGGGCTTTTCAACGTGTCCGGAGACCGAGAAGATGCCGCAGCCCTTGGAGCGCTCGGTACCCATCGAGGAGTACCACTCAGGGGAGTGACGGAACACCAGTGCCACGTCAGAGATCGTCTCAACGTTGTTGACCACCGAGGGGCGGGAGTAGAGACCAGCGACCGCGGGGAACGGCGGCTTGAGTCGCGGGTGACCACGACGTCCCTCGAGGGAATCGAGGAGCGCGGTCTCTTCACCACAGATGTAGGCGCCAGCGCCAGCATGGGCGGTGATCTTCAGATCGCCGAGCAGGCCCGCATTCTCGGCCTCGTAGATGGCTTCCATCAGGCGGCGGTAGACGTGAACGACCTCTCCGCGCAGGTAGATGAAAGCGTGCTTGCAGTTGATGGCCCGCGATGCGATCGCCACCCCCTCGATGAGGGTGTGGGGGTCAGCCATGATCATCGGGATGTCCTTGCAGGTTCCCGGCTCTGACTCATCGGCGTTCACCACCATGTAGCGCGGCTTGCCATCGTCCGGCGGAAGGAAGGACCACTTCAGTCCGGTGGGGAATCCCGCACCACCTCGGCCTCGGACACCCGAGTCCTTGATGGTCTGGATGATGTCTGCGGCCTCCATGGTGTTGGCGCGCTTCAGGCCCTCATATGCGCCGTTCTTCAACGCCACATCCAGGGTCCACGACTGCTCGGTCCCCCACTGCTTGGTGAGGGCGGGCGTCAGTGTGTCTGCCTTGGTGAAGGTGGGCATCACTTATCTCCCTTCGCTTCAATGGTGTTGTCGGGCCAGACATAGGTCTGAGGATCCTCGGGCTGAGGTGCCACCCAGTCGTGTTCCTTGGCGATATCGAGACCCTGAACCGTGGGAACCCCTGCGCTGGGGCCCTGGTTTGCGAGTCCGTCTCGGAAGCCCGCCAGGGTGCGCTCGTTCTCTTTGAAGGTCCGCATCACATTCGGGCCGCGAGTCGGGTGAACCGGCTTGCCGTCCTTCAGGTCATCGACCAGCTTCATTGCCGACTCTGGGGTCTGGTTGTCGAAGAACTCCCAGTTGACCATGATCACCGGGGCGAAGTCGCAAGCGGCGTTGCACTCGATGCGCTCCAGGGTGAGCTTGCCGTCCGGCGTGGTCTCGTCGTGTCCGACCTCAAGAGCCTCCGAGAGCTCATCAAAGATCTGCTCTCCGCCGAGGACGCCACAGAGCGCATTGGTGCAGACACCAACGTTGTAGTCGCCGTTGGGGTGGCGCTTGTACTGGGTGTAGAACGTCGCCACCGCGGAGACCTGCGGCTGGGTCATACCGAGGAGCTCAGCACAGAGCGAGATTCCATCGGCGCTAACGAAGCCGTCCTCGGACTGCACCAGGTGCAGCATCGGTAGCAGTGCTGATCGCGCGTGGCCCTCGGGGTAACGAGCGATGATCTCCTGAGCATCGGCGACTAGTTTCGCCTTCGTTTCGGGAGAATAGGTCATCGGTCAACTCCTCCTGCAACTGGATCAAACGAAGCCAAGGTCACGACCACGTCGGCCAGCTGGCCGCCCTCGGTCGCCATTGACAGGGACTGTAGGTTCGAGAACGAGGGGTCGCGGAAGTGCGCCCTGAACGGGCGGGTGCCGCCGTCCGAAACCAGGTGCACACCGAGGATTCCCTTGGCGTGTTCCACCTGCTGGTAGACCTGGCCGGCCGGAACCTTAAAGCCCTCGGTCACAAGCTTGAAGTGGTGGATCAGAGCCTCCATGGACTGACCCATGATCTTCTCGATGTAGGCGGGGTTGTTGCCCTGCCCATCGGGGCCGACCGTCAGGTTGGCTGGCCATGCGATCGACTTATCGGCGATCATGACCGGTGCGCCCTCGGTCTCATCGAGGCGCTTGAGGACCTGGTCGACAATGCGGAACGACTGGTAGCACTCATCAAATCGCACCAGGGTGCGGTTGTAGGCATCGGAGTAGTCGTAGGTCGGCACGTCGAACTCGTAGTTCTCGTAGCCGCAGTACGGGGCGTCCTTACGAAGGTCGGTGGCAAGACCACCCGCTCGAAGCGAAGGTCCGGTGAGGCCGAGAGCCATCATTGCGGCCATCGGCAGGTAGCCGGTACCGATAAAGCGCTTCTTGAAGATCGGGTTCTGCAGCGTCAGGTCCTGCAGCTCGCCGATGTCCCTGCGGACGTTGGGCAGGAGCGAACGAACGTACTCGACCGTGCCCTCGGGCATATCCAGCGGGACACCACCGGGACGCACGTAACCGTGGTTCATGCGCAGACCCGTGATGCGCTCGAAGATCCTCAGGATCTCTTCACGGCCACGGAAACCGATGGTCATCATCGTTGTCGCACCCAGCTCGTTACCACCGGTACCGATTGCCACCATGTGTGAGGCAATGCGGTTCAGCTCCATGAGGAGGACGCGAATCAGAGTTGCGCGCTCCGGGATCTGATCCGTCACGCCGAGAAGCTTCTCTACGGCGAGGCAGTAGGCGACCTCCTGGAAGAAGGGCGCCACGTAATCCATACGGGTAACGAAGGTTGAACCCTGGGTCCAGGTGCGGAACTCCATGTTCTTTTCGATACCCGTGTGAAGGAAGCCGATGTCCGTGCGTGTTTCGCGAACCTGCTCCCCATCCATCTCGAGGATCAGGCGGATCACACCGTGAGTGGAGGGGTGAACCGGGCCCATGTTGAGGACAATGCGCTCGGAAGAGATTCGACGAACCTCTTCAATGACGTCTTCCCAGTCACCACCCGCGGCAATAACCTCGGGGTAGTCATCAAGGCGGGGATCGTCACCGCCGGGAGTTGCGTAGAACTTAGTCTGCTCGCTCATCAGTTGTAAGACCTCCGTGTGTCGACCGGGGGAATGGTTGCTCCGCGGTACTCAATCGGGATTCCGCCGAGCGGGTAGTCCTTGCGCTGCGGGTGGCCGTACCAGTCCTGTGGCATCTCAATGCGGGTCAGGGCCGGGCGTCCCTCAAACACACTCCCCCTGAGGTCCCAGCCCGCACGTACGAGCCAGTCGCAACCCGGGTCAATGTCGACAATCGAAGGAATGCGGGCATCGTCCTCGGGAACCGAGACCTCGAGGAAGATCGTGCGGTTATGCGTGAAGGAACGGAACGGGTAGAGGGCGTGGAACTCTCTTCCCTTGCTCTCCGGGTAGTTCACGGTCGACACACCCAGGCACATCTCGAAGCGCAGATCCTGGTCGTTTCGCAGGTTCAGGGCAACGAAACGAAGGAAGTCACGGCCCACGTGGATGATCAATTCGTCACCCTTGTTGACGACAACCTTTTCGATTACCTCAGTGACCTCAAAACCGGCCTCTTTGATCAGTTCTTCGAGGACGTCAACGGCCTCATCAAACCAGCCACCGTAGGGGCGCGGGCTCGCACCTGCGAGCGCAAAGGTCTCTACCAGCCCACCGAAACCAGTTGTGTCACCATCGTCCATCACACCGAAGGAACCGGTCCGAACCGTGATTACCTCTGGCTGTTCGAAGCGGTTCTCTGGGCGCTGCAACTCACCGTTGGCGTCAGGCCCGGTGTTCTCGCGGTCCAACTCTGTCATGCGAGCAGTCCCTTCATCTGGCTGGTCGGGGTTGCGGCAAGCGCTGCGGCCTCGGCCTTCTTGGCAATTTCGCGGCGGTGTTCGCCAAGTGGTTCCTTGCCGATCTGCTCACGCAGGGTGAGGACGGCGTGGATCAGTGCTTCCGGGCGCGGCGGGCAACCCGGCAGGTAGACGTCGACCGGAACGATGTGGTCACAACCCTGCACGATCGCGTAGTTGTTGAACATGCCACCGGTGGAGGCGCAGGCCCCCATCGAGATAACCCACTTCGGTTCGGGCATCGAGTCGTAAACACGGCGCACGATCGGAGCCATCTTCTGGCTGACACGACCCGAAACGATCATCAGGTCGGCGTGACGCGGCGATGCGCGGAAGACCTCTAGGCCGAACCTAGCCATGTCGAATCGGGGAGTACCGGCTGCCATCATTTCGATGGCGCAGCAGGCCAGACCCATTGTCACAGGGAACTGTGAGTGTTTCCGGGCCAGGCCAAGCACGGTTTCCATGCTGGCCAGTCCCACCCCGGCGGGGAGCTTTTCTTCAAGACCCATGATTATTTCTCCTTAGGTCCAGT
>CAMFDH010000104.1 GCA_945949035.1 uncultured Actinomyces sp. | reverse complement strand
GGTGTCCCGGTTGTCTCCACCGACCGCGACGGGGGAGATCCGGCCTCGGTTGCCTTCGACGCGGTCAAGGTTGCCATTGAGACCGAGTCAGACGTCGTCATTGTCGACACTGCCGGCCGACTGCAGACCAAGTCCGCCCTCATGGATGAACTCGGCAAGATTCGCCGGGTCATGGAAAAGCAGGTTCCGGTAGCTGAGGTCCTGCTGGTACTCGATGCAACAACGGGGCAGAACGGTATGAAGCAGGCCCAGGTCTTTGCCGAAGCCGTGGGAATTACCGGCATCGTCCTCACCAAGCTTGATGGTTCAGCCAAGGGTGGCATCGTTATCGCGGTTCAGAAGGAACTGGGGGTTCCCGTCAAGCTGGTGGGTCTCGGAGAGGGGCCGGATGACCTGGCTCCGTTTGACCCCACCGGCTTTGTGGATGCCATTGTTGGACAGTGACGGCTAACTCCCGGCCAAGCCAGCTGGGATAATGTCACCTATTGTGCGTAAAGTCGCGTGGTACCGCCACCCGACCGACGAAGGGTTTACCTGTGTTTGACAGTCTTTCAGATCGCCTAAGCGACTCTTTCAAGAAGCTGCGCGGCAAGGGCGTTCTGTCCGAGGCCGATGTGGATGCAACCCTCGGCGATATTCGTCGGGCCCTCCTCGATGCCGACGTTGCCCTGCCCGTGGTTCGTGAGTTCATCGGCAATGTTCGAGAGAAGGCCTACGGGGCCACTCGCTCCAAGGGTCTCAACCCGGGTCAGCAGGTAGTCCAGGTCGTTCATGACGAACTCATTGAGATCCTGGGTGGTGAAACCCGGGAGCTGACGTTCGCACAGCGTGGCCCGACAGTGTTCATGCTGGCGGGTCTCCAGGGTGCAGGTAAGACCACGCTGGCAGGAAAGCTTGGCAAGTGGCTGCGCGAAGAGGGTAAGCGCGTTCTGCTGGTGGCATCCGACCTCCAGCGTCCCAATGCTGTTCAGCAGTTGCAGATCGTTGGCGAACGGGCCGGTGTTGACGTCTGGGCCCCCGAACCCGGCAACGGTGTGGGAAACCCAATCATTGTTGCTCGGAGTGGACTTTCCGAAGCCGTAATGAACGGCTACGACGTGGTCATCGTTGACACCGCCGGTCGCCTCGGTGTTGACGAAGAGATGATGCAGCAGGCCCGCGATATTCGTGACGCCGTGAAGCCCCATGAAACCATGTTCGTCCTCGACGCCATGGTGGGTCAGGATGCCGTTCAGACCGCCACCGCCTTCCGTGAGGGCGTGGGATTCACGGGTGTCGTGATGTCGAAGATGGACGGTGATGCGCGCGGTGGTGCCGCACTATCCGTCCGTGGGGTGACCGGGGCGCCGATCCTGTTCGCCTCAACGGGTGAGAACCTTGATGACTTTGAGCGGTTCCACGCCGAGCGCATGGCGGGTCGAATCCTCGACATGGGTGACATTCTCACCCTGATCGAACAGGCTGAGAAGAAGATTGACCAGGAAGCCGCCGAGGAGATGGCGTCGAAGGCTCTCTCCGGAGAGCTGACGCTGGGAGACTTCTTGAAGCAGCTCCAGCAAGTGCGCAAGCTGGGCTCAATGAAGAAGGTTCTCGGCATGATGCCGGGTATGGGTCAGGTTCGTGACCAGCTGGCTAACTTTGATGAGCGCGAGGTCGATCGGGTTGAGGCCATTGTCCACTCGATGACTCCTGCTGAACGCAACGATGTCAAGATCCTCAACGGATCGCGCCGGAACCGTATCGCCAAGGGCGCCGGAGTCACCGTCGCTGAGGTCAACGGACTGGTGAAGCGATTTGAAGCCGCCAAGCAGATGATGCAGTCGATGGGATCGGGCGGTATGCCGAACCTTGGTGCCATGCAGGGACGCCCAGGGCGCGCTGCGGGCCGTGCCAAGCAGAAGGAGCATGCTCGGGTTGCTCAGGCCCAGCGGGCCCGGGTCCAGAAAAAGGCCCGGTCGGGTAACCCGGCCAAGCGACGCCAGCAGGAACTTGAGGCCATGCTTCCTAAGGAACAGCGTGGCGGCAAGCCGGCACCCCAGGGATCAGCGTTCGGCATGGGCACACCTGAGCAGGATCCGGCTAAGTTGCGCGAGTCGATGGACTCGCTGCCAGACGATTTGAAGAGGATGCTCGGAAAGGGCTTCTAGGAGCGTGGTTTCGTTCCCTACTGACAGGGGGAGCAGTGCAAGGGACAGGCGAGCTGGACTCTAGCGGCAAGCTAAGAGGTTGGGTCCTCTGGCGTGATGCCGAGGGTGAGGAACCGCGGTTTCGTCCGGGAGTACTTCGCTTTCGCGACGGGACCATCGTTGGCTTTGACACACTGGAACAGACGAACGGCCTCGAGAACTACGTTGTTCCAGGCTTCGTCGACCTTCACTCCCACCTTGCTATTGGTGTTGGTCCACTGACTCCCAGCGAGATCAGAGAGCAGGCTTGGGCCGAGATTCGGGCCGGGGTCCTGGCGCTCCGTGAACCGGGCTCACCTGTGAGGGTAGACCCCGCTGACCTGCCGTTTGGGCGTCCCATCATTATCTCTGCGGGGCGGCACATTGCTGTTGAGAAGAGGTATGGGAGAGACCTGGCCGTGGAGCTCCCTTCAGGAGCGGATGGTCTCGTTGCAGAGGTTCTCCGGCAGGCCGCTGTCAGTGACGGCTGGGTCAAGCTGGTGGGGGATTGGGTCGACCGCTCTGCGGGCGAGGACTCAGATCTTCGGCCTCTGTGGTCAAGAGAGCAGCTGGTCAAAGCTGTTTCGGCCGCGCACAACCTAGGTGTTCGCGTCGCCGTTCACGCCTTTGGCTCAGAGGTTGTGGATGATCTGCTTGATGCCGAAGTCGACACTATTGAGCATGGCACCGGAATGAGTCGCGCCCAGATGGACCGGGCCCGAGAGCAGGGGGTGGCTGTCGTTCCCACGCTGCTCCAGGTGCTGAAGTTCCCCGAGTTCGCCTCGGCTGCGACGCGCTATCCGAACTACGCGAGGACGATGACTGAGTTGTACTCGCGCAGGCGGGAGTGGTTTTCTGACCTTCTTGCCAGCGGAGTGAAGCTGCTACCAGGCTCCGACGCAGGGGGTTACCAGGCACACGGATCCCTCATTAGAGAGTTGCAGCTCATGGTCGAGTGGGGGATGCCCCCCGAAGAGGCACTTAGTGCCGCAACGTGGGGGGCGCGCGACTTCTTGGGACTTTCGTCGTTGGCGAGCGGAACCCCAATGGACGCGATAGTCTTCGACGAGGATCCACGGACCTCCACTGCCATTTGGGCGAAACCAAAAGTGGTGGTGGCCCGTGGGCATCCGATTTTTGGCCAGTAGGGAACAGAATGACTACAACTAACGGCGTGGAAGAAGCGGCAAAGCCCACGCGCAGAGAATGGCTTGCCCTAGGCGTGCTTTCGGTCGGACTCGGGCTCATCGTCCTCGATGGAACCATCGTTGGTGTTGCCCTTCCGATCATTATCCAAGACCTCAAGATGGACATCACGGATGCCCAGTGGGTCAACAGTCTTTACGCGGTTCTCCTCGGTGCACTTCTGCTTTCCTCAGGCAGCCTCTCTGACCGCTGGGGCCGGAAGAAGTCCTTCCTGATCGGCATTGTTATCTTCGTTGCCGGCAGTGTTCTGGCGGCAATGTCTGGTTCAGCGGGCGCTCTGATCGGCTCACGAGTCGTCCAGGCCACCGGTGCTGCCATGATCATGCCGTCGACACTGTCGACGGTGAACGCAATCTTCCGTGGCAAGTATCGCGCGGCAGCGTTCGGTGTCTGGGGTGCTGTGATCTCAGGTGCCGCGGCAGTGGGCCCGCTCGCCGGTGGCGCCCTCACCCAGTACGCCTCATGGCACTGGATCTTCCTGGTAAACGTCCCGATCGGCGCCCTCCTTCTTATAGCCGCCTTCCTGGTTGTGCCAGAGACCAAGAGCAAGGTCACGGGCAACGGTGTCGATGTTGACGGCGCGCTTCTCAGCGCCATCGGGTTCGGCGCGCTGGTCTTCGCGATCATTGAGGGCCCGGATCTGGGCTGGTGGAAGCCGGAATCAGAGATGCGACTGGCCGGAATTACCTGGCCGACTACCGCGCCGATCTCACCGGTGCCCATCGCATTCTTGATTGCAATTGTCGCCCTGACCGGGTTTGGGTTCTGGGAGGTTCACCGCAAGAAGGTTGGCCGCTCGGCGATTCTCGACCTCAGCCTCTTCAAGCTGCCTACTTTTACCTGGGGCAACATAACCGCAGCAACTGTTGCTGCCGGCGAGTTTGCGCTGATCTTCGTTCTGCCGCTCTACCTGGTTAACGCCCTCGGCCTAGACGTCATGGGTGCCGGCCTGGTCTTTGCCGCCATGGCGGTCGGTGCCTTCATGTCCGGTGCTGCTGCGCGTCACGTGGCTGCCAAGTTCGGTTCGCCAGGAACCGTCGTAATCGGCCTGGCGCTTGAGCTTGTCGGTGTAGCCGCGCTGGCATTTATCGTTGACGGCACTGAGTCACCCTGGTTTATCGCAATCCCACTGGTTGTTTACGGACTTGGCCTTGGACTTGCCTCTGCCCAGCTCACCGGTACTGTTCTGCGTGACGTTCCGGTTGAGATTTCGGGTCAGGGATCTGCAACTCAGAGTACGGTCCGCCAGCTCGGTTCGGCACTGGGTACCGCAATCTCCGGTGCCGCACTGTCGGTGTCCCTGATGATGTTCATGCCTCACGCCCTCGACAAGGTGGGCGTTTCTGCGGAGGAGGCGACCAAGATCGCTGAGGCCACCAGGCAGAGCGCGGGTTCGACAATCTCCATGCTCCGCGCCCAGGGGGCACACAGTGAGCTGGGTGCAAAGACGGATGAAGCTGTCAAGGCTCTTTCACACGCCTTCGCCAATGCCACCTCGGCATCAATGGCCATTGCGGCCGTCTTCCTCGGCCTTGGTCTGATCGGCGCGATTCGCCTGCTCAAGGCATCGGCTGTCGGCGGTGCGGAACTCGCCGCGGATAAGGCTCAGGTCACCGAGTAGGTGTCGAAGGCTTAAAGCAGCGGAGACCCGGGGGATTCATTCCCCCGGGTCTCCCACTTTTAAGTTAGTTCCTACCGGTGATCTTTCCTGAGTAGCTCGGCTTCGACCTCGCGCAGAATCCGCTTTGCGGTCACCGCATCAAGGTTTCCCACGGACGCCACCACCGCGGGGCGCAACCCGTCGGGAAGATCGGTATCAACGGGCAGATTCAGCACGTGACCGCCCGCAACACGAACCAGGTGGATCCCTGCGGCGACATCCCAGGGCTTGAACGAAATAGCCATTGAGACTCCGATCCAACCCGCGGCGACCATCGCCAGGTCGAGGGCGCCGGCCCCGGGTCTGCGAAGGGTTCCGTAGGTCGACATCAGCTCTACCTCGTGCGCGCGGACTAGCTCAGGGTTGAGATTGAGGCTAAAAACGCCGGGGTAGTACGAGGCGATCAGGGCTGCAGCCTCGGTGCTGGGACCAACTGAGCGGAGGAGGACACGTTCTTCGGTGCGTTCGTCGAGGTGCCAGACCTC
>CAMFDH010000103.1 GCA_945949035.1 uncultured Actinomyces sp. | reverse complement strand
GCCGGGCACGAAGCTGGTCTCCTCCTCATTCCTCATGCTGCTTGAGGATCAGGCCATGGTCTTCGGTGACTGCGCAGTGGTCATCTCACCGACCGCTGAGCAGATGGCCCAGATTGCCGTCTCCTCAGCCCAGACCGCGAAGGCCTTCGGAATCGATCCTCGCGTGGCGATGCTCTCCTACTCGACCCTCGGGTCCGGTTCCGGGGCCTCCCCCGACCTCGTCACCGAAGCCACTGAACTGGCCCGCGCCGAGGCACCAGATCTCGCTATCGAAGGTCCCCTGCAGTTTGACGCAGCCATTGATGCGACCACCGGAAAGCAGAAGGCTCCGCAGTCTTCCGTTGCCGGCCGCGCCAACGTCCTCATCTTCCCGGACCTGAATGCCGGAAACATCGCCTACAAGGCTGTGCAGCGCACCGCCGGAGCCGTGGCGGTGGGACCGATCCTGCAGGGACTCCGCAAGCCCATCAACGACCTCTCCCGCGGCGCCAAGGTTGAAGACATCATCAACACCGTCGCAATCACAGCCGTTCAGGCCCAAGCAGAAGGAAATAAGTAATGCCCCAGACCGTTCTAGTCATCAACTCTGGTTCCTCGTCACTGAAGTACCAGCTGATTGATCCCGATTCGGGGCACTCCCTGGCCCAGGGCCTCGTCGAGCGTATCGGCGAGGATATCGGTCATATCCACCACCGCTACTCGGTGCACGATGTTGACATCAACGAACCGCTTCCCGATCACGCGACAGCCATGAAACTGGTTCTCGATCTCTTTGAAGAGGTCGGCCCGCCACTGGCTGAAGCCAACATCGTTGCCGTTGGTCACCGCATCGTTCAGGGTGGCCGCTACTTCAACGGCCCGGCCCTGGTGGACGATCGCGTTGAGCGCCTGATCGACGAACTCTCAAGCCTGGCTCCCCTGCACAACCCCTCCGCACTGGTTGGTATCAAGGTGGCCCAGGACCTGCTTCCTGATATCCCCCAGGTGGCTGTCTTTGACACCGCCTTCTTCCAGGACCTCCCGGCTGAGTCTGCGCTGTACGCCCTCGACCGCGATGTGGCGGAACGCTACTCGATCCGTCGTTACGGTGCTCACGGCACCTCTCACCGCTACGTCTCCCACCGTGTCTCCGAAATCCTCGGTGGTCGCGATCTGAAGCAGATCGTCCTCCACCTTGGCAACGGTGCTTCGGCCTCGGCCATCATCGGCGACCGCGCCGTTGATACTTCGATGGGTATGACCCCCCTCGAGGGTCTGGTCATGGGGACGCGCACCGGCGACATCGATCCCGCTGTCGTCCTCTACCTGCAGCGAGTTGCGGGGATGAGCGTTGATGAGGTCGATGAGCTGCTGAACCGCCGCTCCGGCATGAAGGGACTTACCGGCGACAACGATATGCGCCAGGTGCGCGACATTGCTCGTTCCGGTGATCACAGCGCCCGCAAGCGCGCGCGTGAGGCCCTCGACGTGTACGTCAACCGCATCGTCAAGTACATCGGTGCCTACACGGCAGAGATGGGTGGCCTGGACGTCATCACCTTCACCGCGGGAATTGGCGAGAACGACATTGACCTGCGTCGTGAGGTCTGTGCTCGCCTGGAGCCACTGGGAGTCCTCATCGATGAAGAGGCCAACAACCAGCGTCCTCGTCACGCTGTGACGATCTCGCGCAAGGGTTCGGTTGCCCGCGTCATGGTTGTTCCGACCAATGAGGAACTTGCCATCGCCACCCAGGCAATGACGGTGGTCTAGAGCCGTGGTGGAACGAGGTTGTCTTTACGAGCATGGGATGGCTCGAGTCGCAGGTGTAACCCTTCCGGTTCACCTCGCTGACCCCGCGGCGAATGCGCGGGAGATTATTGCTGCGGCCCAGGAGTGCCATGAGGACTTCGTGGCCGTGGCTGTTTTCCCCGAGCTCTCGCTAACGGGCTACTCCATTGATGACCTCGTTTTTAGTGAACCGCTTTTGCAGGCGGTTACGGAGGGGGTCGACGAGATCGTCAGTTCGTCCGTCGACCTCTTCCCCATCCTGGTTTTCGGCGCCCCCCTGCAGTTTGGGGACCGATTGTTCAACTGCTCCGTTGTTGTCCACAGGGGGCGCATCCTCGGTATCACCCCCAAGTTCCACCTGCCGAACTACTCGGAGTTTTACGAGGGGCGCTACTTCTCTACCCTCGACAGCCTTGACGAGGTTCACCCCGTCGTTTGGGCCGGGCGTCTAGTCGAGGCAAACCCGGCTGACGAGACCGCTTTCCCATTTGGTTCATTCCAGGTGCGGGCTGATGATCTGCCAGGCTTCCGCCTTGCCACCGAGATCTGTGAGGACGTCTGGGTTCCGGTACCACCGTCTTCGATTGCGGCCCTGCAGGGGGCAACCGTCATCGCCAACCTGTCGGCCTCACCGTTCACGGCGGGGCGGGGGGATACCCGCCGCTCGCTGATTGCCGGGCAGTCGATGAGTTCAGCGACGGCCTACATCTACAGTGCCGCGGGCTTTGGTGAGTCAACCACCGACCTGGCCTGGGACGGTGAAACTCTGATTGCCGAGGGCGGAACCATCCTGGCTGAGTCCAAGAGCTTTGCCCCCCGGCGGAAAATCACGGTTGCAGACATCGACCTCGACATGCTGGTTCACAGACGCAGATCGCGCAACACCTTTGCGGGTAATGCCAAGATCAGCGCTGCCGGCCAGTCACCCGCCGTGGTGAACATCGAGCTGGATGTCCCGTTCGCGGATATCGGACTGCACCGCACCGTGGCACGCTTCCCCTTCATGGGGCAGACGGAGCGCGAAGACCAGGCCGAGGAGGCGCTGGATATCCAGGCCAGCTCCCTGGTTCGCCGCATGACTTCCATCGGGACCGAGAAGCTGATCATCGGTGTCTCCGGAGGACTCGACTCAACCGTGGCGCTGCTGGTGGCTGCGCGGGCCATGGACTGGCTGGGACGTCCTCGTACCGATATCCTCGCCTACACCATGCCCGGGTTTGGAACCACGGAGCGCACCCGCAGCAATGCTGAACTGCTCTCCACCCAGCTGGGGGTGACTTTCGCCGAACTGGATATTCGTCCGGCGGCAACGGCAATGCTGCAGGCCATGCACCACCCCTTCGCCGCTGGTGAGCCGGTCTACGATGTGACCTTTGAGAATGTCCAAGCCGGCCTGCGCACCGACTACCTCTTCCGTCTGGCTGGTCAGCACCACGGCATCGTGGTCGGCACCGGCGACCTCTCAGAGCTTGCCCTTGGTTGGTGCACCTTCGGTGTCGGGGACCAAATGAGCCACTACGGGGTCAATGCGGGACTCCCCAAGACGATGATCCAGGAAGTCCTGCGTTCCGTGATCGCCAGCAGCGAGTTCGGAGAGGCAACAACAGAGGTGCTGCAGAGCATTCTCGATACTGAGATCTCTCCCGAACTGGTTCCCGGAGTCGACGGGGGTGGCCAACCTACCGAGCAGTTCATCGGCCCCTACGAACTGCAGGACTTCACGCTCTTCTATGTTCTTAGCTCCGGCTACGGTCCGGCCAAGATTCTCTTCCTGCAGGAGGCCGCCTGGGGCGAGAAGTACTCGAGGTCGGAGCTGGTGAAGTGGTTGGGCGTCTTCTTCCGACGTTTCTTCAGCAACCAGTACAAGCGTTCGACGCTTCCTAATGGTCCGAAGGTTATGAACGGCGGCTCGTTGTCGCCGCGCGGTGACTGGCGTATGCCCTCGGATGCAGTGGCTACAGCCTGGTTGAGTGAAGTGGCTGCCCTCGAGGCAGAAATACAGGGAAAGTAGGGGCCCGGTGGGCGTACTGGTATTTGTCTTAGCGCTGGTTTTCGCGGTCGCCGCCGGGGGCCTGTTCATGGTGGCGCGAGTCTCGCAGCCTCGGAAGCGTGCCTACTTCACGGGTGCTGCGGGAGTGGCCCTGATTCAGGCACTCAGCTTCGGCGTCATGGCCACCTACCCGGCGCTGCAGCTTGCCGGCTACATCGTCATTGTTGCCGTTGTCGGAGCCGCCCTCGTCCTGGGTCTGATTTACCTGGCCAACAAGGATTCCAAATAACTCCCCTCAAACACAAGGATGCCCCGCTGCTGACAGCGGGGCATCACTTTTTGCTAGTTCGGTGAACCTAGGCCTTCTTAGGGGCTGTCATCGAGTACACGTCGAGTGCAACATCGAGCTGCTCGGGTGTGACCTCTCCGCGTTCGACAAAGCCAAGGTCCTCGACGGCCTCGCGGACAGTCATATCCTGCTTGACCGAGTGCTTGGCGATCTTCGCGGCATTCTCGTAGCCGATGAGTCGGTTCAGCGGCGTGACAATCGAGGGTGACGACTCCGCGTAGCGGCGGCAGGCTTCGACATTGGCGGTAATGCCATCAACGCAGCGATCCGCAAGCGTACGGGTGACATTACCCAGGATGTTGATCGACTGCAGCAGGTTTGCCGCCATCACAGGCAGCATGACCAGCAGGTCGAAGTTCCCCTGTGAACCAGCAAACGCAATTGCTGCATCATTGCCGATCACCTGGGCTGCGACCATAACCGTTGCCTCCGGAAGTACGGGATTCACCTTGCCGGGCATGATGGATGATCCGGGCTGCAGATCCGGCAGGTTGATCTCACCGAGGCCGGTGCGCGGTCCCGAACCCATCCAGCGCAGGTCATTGGCGATCTTCACCAGTGAGACAGCGACGGTGCGCAGTGCGCCTGAGAGCTCAACCAGGGAGTCCTGGGCGGCCTGTGCCTCAAAGTGGTTCGGAGCCTCGGTAAAGGGTAGTCCCGTGTTCTCAGAGATAAGTTCGATGACCCGGGCGGAGAATCCAGCCGGGGTGTTGATTCCCGTTCCGACCGCCGTGCCACCGAGTGGTAGTTCAGCCAGGTGAGGCAGGGCCGACTCAACGCGCTGGACCCCGTACTTCATGGCCTGGGCGAAGCCCGAGAACTCCTGGCCCAGCATGATCGGAGTGGCATCCATGAGGTGGGTGCGTCCCGACTTGACGACGTCCTTGAACTCAACAGCCTTGCGATCCAGGGACTCTTCCAGGGTCTTCAAACCTGGAAGGAGTACCTCAACCACAGCCTGGTAGGCAGCAATGTGGATTGACGAGGGGAACACATCATTTGAAGACTGCGAAGCATTGATGTGGTCGTTGGGGTGGACCGACTTGCCGAGGATCGACGAGGCCAGGTTGGCAACGACCTCATTGGTGTTCATGTTCGACGAGGTGCCCGAACCGGTTTGGAAAATATCGATGGGGAACTCTTTGTCGTGCTTACCTTCGATGACCTGGTCAGAGGCTTCAACGATCGCCTTCGCGATCTCATCATCGACCACACCCAGCTCGGCATTGGCGAGGGCGGCGGCGCGCTTGATCTGTCCGAGCGCCGCAATGTGGTGCGAGTTGAGGGTCTCTCCTGAGATCGGGAAGTTCTCCACTGCACGCTGGGTCTGGGCGCTGTAGAGGGCGTCCTTCGGGACCTTGACCTCACCCATGGTGTCGTGCTCGATACGGTACTCCGCCATTGTTTTCTCT
>CAMFDH010000102.1 GCA_945949035.1 uncultured Actinomyces sp. | reverse complement strand
TGCCACCTGGCGTCCTCCAGCTACCTTGAAACCTCGACAAGTCTGTCCGAGTCGGTGGCAGCGCTTGGATCATTCCTTAGCGAGTCTCCGATCGATACCGAAGGACTGCAGGCATATGACTGCTCCGGTCTGGACTCGAGGACGAAGGTCACGCCCAAGACACTGACGGACACCATCATGGTCTCAGCCGAACAGGGTGCCACCTCGCTCACCCGTTTCTTTCCGGTGGGAGGGATCAGCGGGACACTCTCCGGGCGCTTTCAAGAGGGAAGCGCAAGCGGCAACGTGACGGCCAAGACCGGCTCGCTAGGTACGGTGGCCTCCCTCGCGGGACTGGTGACCACCGAGTCGGGGCACACCCTGGTCTTTGCTGTCGGTGCGGATGAGGTACCGGACTTCGGCGCAGCCTGGTACCGCAGCTACCTCGACGACTTTGTAACGGCGCTGGCAGAGAGCTGAGTATGACGGGCGGACTGAGGCGGACTGTGACACCTTCGGAGGTGGTCGGAGCAACCCCACCCCGAGAGGTTCGACCGGTCTCCCTGGCCATCCGCGACTACCTGAGGCGTAACCACAACGAAGCGCGGGGCGTGGTCCTTGCCGTCTCCGGTGGCGCTGACTCTCTGGCGCTAGCGGTTGCAGCAGCCGACCACGCCGAACGGATGGGGATCCCGTACACCGCGGCAATTGTTGACCACGGTCTGCGTCCCGAGTCGGCAGAGGAAGCGCTGCTGGTAGAGGGGCGACTTCGTGCGGCCGGGCTGGCGGAGGTGGTGATCCTCGGCGGACAGTTCGGTGAACCTGAGGTCACCCATCCTCTTGAGGGGGAGGCGCGCGAGTTCCGCCACCGACTCCTCGATCAGTACGCCCTGTCGTGGGCCGGGCAAGCGGGACTTGAGAGTGTGGAAATCCTCTACGGACACACCATGGACGACCAGGCCGAAACCGTCCTCATGCGCCTGGGGCGGGGAGCTAGCCCACGCGCGCTTGCGGCAATTCGTGAGCACATCTCAACTGGGACTCTCTCGCCCCGCCTGTACCGCGGACGTCCCCTGCTGGCCGTTCGTCGTGGCGATACGGAGGGATTCTGCAGGGCGCTGGGTCTGGAGTGGGTTGACGATCCCAGTAACTCGCCGGAGGGCACCTGGCTCAACGTCGATGGGCTTCCACTCCCACGTACAGCCCTGCGTCACAGCGCCCTGCCGGCCCTGCGCGAGGCGCTGGGGCAAGATCCGGTGCCAGCCCTGGCACGGGTTGCCCGAATGCTTGGTGAGGACGAGGATCTGCTTGCAGATTTGGCGCGACGAGAACTTGCGAGTCTGCGGGAGGGGGCCAACCTAGAGCTTGCACCCCTTGCTGACCTGCCCGCGGCACTACGACGGCGTGTCCTGATCCTGCTGTGGGAAGACGTGGCTGAGGGGATGATCACGGCCGAACAGGTCGAGGCAGTTGACCAACTGGTGACGGCAGATAGGTCCGGACTACGTTCGCCAACGGGCAAATGCATAGCACTCCCGGGTGGTTGGCAGGCTCGACGAACCCGCGAAACCCTGGTATTTGAACGAATTTAGTGTCTGAAACCGTAGGCAATCACACGTCGGGGAGGACTGCTTTTCTCCGACCGCGTGGGGGAAAAGTCGCGGTCACGCGCTAGAGTAGGGGCAGCAATTTCGGAGGCCATCTGCCCTTAGAGCCCCCGAAATGCCAGGCAACTTGCCAC
Source organism: uncultured Actinomyces sp. (assembly GCA_945949035.1). Classification (GTDB taxonomy): domain Bacteria; phylum Actinomycetota; class Actinomycetes; order Actinomycetales; family Actinomycetaceae; genus Scrofimicrobium. The sequence continues at coordinate 3,801 of CAMFDH010000102.1, read as the reverse complement.
TGACATCGAAAGGGAGCGGTGTGGACGCAAACGATATGGGCGACGCCCTCGAAAAAGTCCTGATTTCAGCCGAGCAGATTGACCAGCGCCTCACGGAGCTGGCTGCTGAGATTGACCGCGATTACCCCGACGGAGACCTACTTCTGGTCGGCGTCCTCAAGGGGGCGGCACCGGCGATGGTTGACCTATCTCGGAAGATCCACAGGCCGATTGAGATGGACTGGATGGCGGTGTCCTCCTACGGTGCGGGTACCAAGACCTCCGGCGTGGTCCGTATTCTGAAGGACCTGGATGCCGATGTTCACGGGCGCAACGTCCTCATTGTTGAAGACATCATCGACTCGGGACTGACACTGGCGTGGCTGAAGGAAAACCTGATCAACCGCGGAGTGAACTCCGTTCGTATCGTCACTATTTTGCGTAAGCCCGACGCAGCGCAGGTCGACGTTGATGTCGACTACGTCGGCTTTGATATTCCAAACGAGTTCGTGATCGGATACGGCCTCGACTACGGCGAGCAGTACAGGCACCTACCCTTCATCGGGACCCTGGCTCGTTACGTCTATGAAGTGGAGGGCGAATAGCCGATGGCTGAAGCTCAGCCCAAGGAGAAGAAGACCAAGAAGGCAAAGGTCTGGCCCTACATCGTCGTGCCTCTGATCGCGCTGGTAGTGATCGGCTGGATGGTTTGGCGCCTGCTTCAGCCCGGGGTGGTCAACACCTCTGAGGGCCTGGAGATCCTTCGTACCGAGAAGGTCAACAGCGCCGTCCTCAACGACGGATCCCAGCAGGTCACCATGGTGTTGGAAGAGTCCTACACCCATGAGTCAACCTCGGTTGAGGACCCTGAGAAGGAGCTTGGTAAAAACATCTCCTTCACCTACGCTCGCGCCCAAACCGATGAAATCTTGGGTTTGATTGAGAAGGCTGATCCGAAGCTCGGCTACAACGCGATGTACCCGCAGTCCTCTGCGTTCAGCGCGATGCTGCAGCTGATGATCCCCATGCTGCTGATCCTCGGTGCGTTCTGGTTCCTCATGTCCCGCTCCACTCGCGGCGGCATGATGGGCTCGTTCTCTGCCTCCAAGGCGAAAGAGTTTAACGAGGAGAACCCGCAGATCACCTTCGCCGACGTGGCGGGTGAGGACGAGGCGGTTGAGGAACTTGAAGAGATCAAAGAGTTCCTGGTTGCCCCTGAAAAGTTCACCTCTGTCGGGGCCAAGATTCCCCGCGGTGTCCTTCTTTACGGCCCTCCCGGAACGGGTAAGACACTGCTGGCTAAGGCCGTTGCAGGCGAAGCCAAGGTGCCGTTCTTCTCCATTTCGGGCTCTGAGTTCATGGAGCTCTACGTCGGTGTTGGCGCCTCTCGCGTTCGTGACCTCTTCACCAAGGCTCGTAAAGCAGCTCCGGCCATCATCTTTGTCGATGAGATCGATGCGATTGGCCGCCACCGCGGCTCCGGCATCGGCGGTGGCAATGACGAACGTGAGCAGACGCTGAACCAGATGCTTGTTGAACTGGACGGTTTTGACGCCCGCACCAACGTCATCATGATCGCCGCGACCAACAGGCCCGATATTCTTGACCCGGCCCTGCTGCGTCCGGGCCGTTTCGACCGCCAGATCGCGGTTGAGGCCCCCGACCTCAAGGGACGTGAGGCGATCCTGCGGGTTCACTCCACGGGCAAGCCGTTCACGAAGGACATCGACCTCCACCAGATCGCCAAGCGCACCCCCGGGTTCACCGGTGCAGACCTGGCCAACGTTCTGAACGAGGCCGCACTGCTCACCGCGAGGTCGAATGCCGACCTCATCGACATGCGGGCGATTGACGAGGCCATTGACCGCGTCATCGCCGGACCGCAGAAGCGTACCCGCGTGATGAATGAGCACGACAAGTACGTCACCGCGTACCACGAGGCCGGGCATGCCGTTGCGGCGGCAGCACTGCAGTACACCGACCCGGTTACGAAGGTGACGATCCTGCCCCGCGGCCGCGCCCTCGGCTACACCATGGTGATGCCGACGGAAGACCGCTACTCGAGGACGCGTAACCAGCTGCTGGACGACCTCGTCTATGCGATGGGCGGTCGTGTGGCAGAAGAGATCGTCTTCCGGGACCCCTCGACCGGGGCCTCGAACGATATTGAGAAGGCCACCAAGACCGCGCGGGCCATGGTGACCGACTACGGCATGACCAGCAGTGTCGGCATCGTCAAACTGGGTCACCAGGACACCGATCCGTTTGTGGGTCGTGAAATGGGACAGGGCCGCGGCCTCAATATCTCAGACCGTCAGGCCACCCTGATCGACGATCAGGTTCGTGAACTGCTCGACAATGCCATCCGGGAGGCGTGGACGGTTCTCACCAACAATCGCCACGTCCTCGACGCACTTGCCCTGAAGCTTCTCGATATTGAGACCATCGATGAGAAGGGTCTGGCAGAGATCTTTGTCGATATCAGGAAGCAGCCGAAGCGCGAGGTGTGGAACTACGGTCACCACGGTGCCGTTGAGGGAGCCGTCCTCGGCAACCCCATCGGACTGAACCCGAAGGACATTGACCCTCCGGCTCCCCTGGAAGAACAGTTGTGAGCGGGCAGAACAGCCCGGTTGAGGGCGGCTCAAACTTCGATGCCGCCCTGGTGCAGCACGCTATCCGCCAGCTCCTCAGCGGGGTTGGTGAGGATCCGGCTCGTGATGGCCTTCTGGAGACTCCAGAGCGTGTGGCACGCTCGTTTGCAGAGCTGTTCAGTGGGCTCGAAGAGGATCCGGCCCAGCATTTGGAGAAGACCTTCGAGGTCGATGCTGACGGTCTGGTGATCGTCAAGGACATCGAGTTCTTCTCCATGTGTGAACATCACCTGCTGCCCTTCTTCGGTACGGTCTCCGTCGCCTACCTGCCTGCGTCAGGTCGCGTTACCGGGCTGTCCAAACTTGCACGCTGCGTTGAGGGATTCGCCCGCCGTCCCCAGGTGCAAGAGAGGCTGACCAGGCAGATTGCCGACGCGGTTGAGTCGGCTCTGGCACCGCGGGGTGTTGCCGTTATCATCCGGGCGGAGCACATGTGCATGACCATGCGGGGCGTCAGTAAGGGCGGCTCGGAGACGGTGACAACGCACTACTCCGGTGAGCTCCGTGAGACCGGTAGGCGCCAAGAGGTCCTGGACCTTCTCTAGGAACGCAGGTTGATGGTTACCACTACGAGGCCGCTCGTTCCAGCGCCCCTCCTTCGCGGAGTTCCGCTCGGTGGCGGGAAGACGTCCGTCATGGGCGTCCTCAACGTCACCCCGGATTCCTTTTCGGATGGCGGCCTGTGGTTGGATCCGGTTGTTGCGGTAGATCACGGTCTAAAAATGATGGACGAGGGCGCCCTCATCATTGACATTGGCGGAGAGTCGACCAGGCCGGGCGCCCGCAGGGTGTCCGTAGAGGAAGAGTGGGAGAGGGTTGGCCCAGTGGTCACGGCCCTGGCACGTCGCGGCATCACGACTTCGATCGACACCGTCAACTCCGAGGTGGCACGAAGAGCTGTGGAAGAGGGCGCCGACCTCATCAATGATGTCTCAGGGGGAGTCCACGATCCACAGATGACCCGTGTGGCCGCTGGGTCCGGACTGCCGATGGTCATCCAGCACTGGCGGGGCTTTCCGGCCCAGAAGGACCTCAACCTGGACTACGTTGAAGTTGTGGGTGATGTCCTTGATGAGATTGACGTCCAGTTGCGCTTTGCTTTGGAAAACGGGCTGCGTCGATCCCAGATGATCGTTGACCCCGGGCTAGGATTTGCAAAGAAGCCTGA
>CAMFDH010000101.1 GCA_945949035.1 uncultured Actinomyces sp. | reverse complement strand
GACCCGGTTCGGATCCGCCGTTCCAGGTTTGAAAAGCTCTGGGCGGTGTTCCTTTAACAAGGCCATCACATCCGCCACCGCAACTCTCAGGCGGTAGACAGTAGCTAGAGTCATTACTTTGTCGCCGTTGAGCTTTAGTACGTCCTGCTTGAGGTCCTTAGCCAGCCAGTTGACCTTGCGCACTCTCTTGAACGAGTCATACTTTGGGCGCCACTCAGGCTCCCCTGTGATTACTCCAATGGCGTCGATAGTGGTGCTGGAGTAGCAGGAAAGAACGAGGTCACCGATCTGCATCTGGTTATAGAAGGCATCTAAAACTCGTCTCCCACCGTATTCGTAGCCAGTCTGGTCAGACGGTTTCTCTCCGTACTCATCCCAAGCAATTCGGATTTGACCGGTCTTCATGCATTCTGTACGAGTCTCATTTTCTCCGGTCCCTTCCAGCGAGACTTTCCAGACGCTGGGGTTAGCTCTAATGCCCAAGTTGGTCGGAGAGCTCTCAATCGCGGTTAGAGCTCCGCTCTGATCACAGAATGCTTTGAAGATCCCATCATGAATCTCGTAACGGATCTCAGGTGATTCAGACGACTCATCGTCTAGAACCGGACGGAGGCCCTCAATAAACTCCTCATATCCGTAGGACTGATGGAAGGTTGTAAAACCAATTAGGCCATCGTCTTCTAGCTCTTGAAAACGAGCAAAAACCTCCCCATAGTCTCGGGCTCTGAGAGATTCCATTGAGACACCATCAATGATCGCTACCGCATAGAGGACCGAACTATAGGTCTTTCCAGTTCCAGGGGGACCATACAGAATCAGGTTCCTCTCCTCGACTAGCTGGTCCGAAGACTCTCGAGATGAGATCTCGACTGGATCCTCGGTTCGAGAAGGTATCGAGGAATCATCGTCCCTGGATAACCACGCATTGCGGGAGATCTCAAGGAAGGACATGCTCTCCCCCGCAGCTTCCCGGATCTCTTCCAGCGCATCTAGATATCTAGAACCAGAGCAAGCATTCCCCTGGGGAAGATCTAGGCCATATTCTCGACGGGCAAGCTTCACGACATTGGAATCAAAAGGGAGAAATGTCTGGGGTTGAATCCAGAAGAGACCGAAAGTCGGGTACTTCCTTCCATTTCCCTTTACGGCAAAGACCCGATCAAGCGAAGCTGCCATGTCATCTTTGCTTACCTCTCCGGAGGCGTAACCCCTGCCCGCAGCAAACAGTTCCCAGAGTTTGTCGGTGCCTTCAAACAGGGAGTTGAGATTGGCGATCAGTGGGATTCCCTCAAAGTCATCCGGGACGGGGGCTTCAACGTCGAAGGCCTCCTTGAGCAGGCCAGCCACGGTGCTGCGCTTTTCATCGGTTATTCCCCGGTTGAAGGAACCAAGAATGGTGAATGGGTCAATCTGGTTGCCTCGAGCTTCCCACCGAGCACTGTTCTCGAAATGCAAGTAGCCAAAGAACTCTCGACGACTCGCTGACAAGGACTGCATTACACCCAGGAGTTCACCCCGACGATCCGCGTAGCTTGCCAAAGCATCTGCGAGCCCCTCATAAAATGGAACCCAAGTGAACTGCGGACCCATGTGGAGTTTCCTTTCGCTTCGCTGCATAAAGTACTCTGCTTCGAACTTTACTCTGTCCAACGAATCGTCGAAGGGGCCCAAAGGGTCCTCTCCAGTCCTGTCGAATCAAAGCGCACCTGCCACGAAGACTGGCCGCGCCGCAAACCAACCCACTTCCTCATGTTGTCCGGGCAACGCCTTCAACCGGCTTCATTCGACGTACGTGTACACCGAAGCCTGGGATCTAGGTGTGGGCCCTCGGCACTTCTCACCTGCGAGAATGGGGTCATGGGAACTCGAGTATCATCTCCGTCAAAGCAGCGGGCGCGTCGCCTAGTTCGAGATGGTTGGATTTCGAACCAACACGGGGCTTGGGCCATGATGCTGGTGCCCGTCATCGTTGGCAGTTTGCTCGGGGGGCTGGCCTGGCCGCAGCTGCTTCTGCTGGTGGCATGGCTGGCAGCATTCTTCTATTTCAGCGCACTTGGGCTGTGGGTCAAGGTGTACTCAAGTGCTCGGGCCCGGGCAGCGGGAAAGCCCCTTGGCGAAGCGCGCCTGGCCACAATCAAGAAGCGTCAGGGGCGTTTCCGCAATGCCCTGGTGACCTACGCTGCGGTCGCTGCGGTCGGGGCCGTCGGCTTGCTTATTCTGAAGCCGAGCTTGGCGCTATGGGCGCCGGCATTCGCGGTTTGCTTCGGTATCGCCCTATGGGAGATGTGGAATGACAACGAACGAGGGCTGCTCTCGCGAGCTTCAGCCATCATTGCCTCGCAGCTTCTGACCCCCATCGCCTTCTCACTGGGATCCCACCCGGACGATTGGGGCAGGGTCTGGCTTGCAACAGCCATCCTCACCCTCTACTTCATCGGGACCGTTCCGCTGGTGAAGACCCTTATCCGTGAACGCGGTAGTTCGGCCTGGTTGATCGGCTCGCTGACATTCCACGGGGTCGTCCTCGTGGTCACCTTTGTGGCGGCCCTACTGGGGCACCTCAACTGGTGGATCGTTGCCCTGTGGGCACTCCTGCTGATCCGGGCAGCAGCCTTCCCGGCCTGGTCCTACCGAACCGGGAAGCCGCTTCGTCCAGCCGTCATTGGTTTCAGTGAGATTGCGGTGTCAACGGCAGTCGTCCTCGTCCTCATCCTGCCGGCCACCCTCACCTAGTCACGACCTAGTCGTTGCAGCGCTCCGCCTCGTACTCCGCCATCATCTCGATGCGCTCGATGTGGCGCTCATCGTCTGAGAACGGGGTCTCCAGGAAGGCATCAACCAGTCGCATGGCTTCTTCCATGGTGTGCTGACGTGCGCCGAGGGCGATGACATTCGCGTTGTTGTGCTCGCGAGCCAGGCGGGCAGTCGACTCATTCCACACCAGGGCCGCACGGACTCCGTCAACCAGGTTTGCAGCCATCTGCTCACCGTTACCGGATCCACCGAGGACGATCCCCAGCGAACCTTCATCGGCCACCACAGCTTCACCGCAGGCAATGCACATCGGGGGGTAGGCGTCGAGGGCGTCGTAGACGTACGCGCCGTGGTCAACGACCTCGTACCCGCTGTCCTTCAGGTGCTCCAGCAGCGCTTCCCGAAGTTCAAAGGCTGCGTGATCAGCGGCGATATGTACGGTTTTCATTACTTCTCCCTCTGTGACTTCGTGAACCATCGCGGTCACGACCTAGTCCATCATCCCAGACCCACGACTAACCAGCCCGCAGCTGCTCCAGAGTCTTGCTCAGCGCGATACACAGGAAGTCTATGTCGGCTTCCGTCACACAGAGGGGTGGGCTGATCCTGACCACGGAACCGTGCGCATCTTTGATGAGGACGCGGTTACTCATCATCTGCTCACAGACCTGTCTGCCGGTGACGAGGTCGGGGTTGAAGTCGACACCGACCCACAGGCCGATCTGTCGGAACCCCAGAAGAAGTTCCGGGAACTGTTTGTGCAGTTCAACCAGGTGGTCCCGCAACTGTCGGCCACGTTCAGCCGCGTTCTGCTGGTACTCGCCCGTCCTGATCATGGAGATGACCTCGAGGCCGATGGCAGCCGCAAGCGGGTTGCCACCGAAGGTCGACCCGTGGGTCCCAGCGGTAAACACCTCCAGGACCTCTCGTTTGCCGGCGACAGCTGAGACCGGATACACCCCGCCACCCAGCGCCTTGCCGAGGGTGTAAAGATCCGGCTGTACCCCAACCAACTCGCAGGCGAAGGTGGCTCCGGTGCGACCGAATCCAGACTGGATCTCATCAACAATGAGCAGAACATTGTTGTCATCGCAGATCTGACGCAGTTCTGGAAGGAAGCTGGCGGGTGGAATCACCACTCCGGCCTCACCCTGGATCGGTTCGGTGAGGACGGCAACCGTATTCTTCGTGATGGCACGGCGAACGGCCTCAGCATCCCCGAATGGAACCGAGATGAATCCGGGGGTGTAGGGGCCGAAGTCATCGCGTGCGTCGGGATCTGAAGAGAATGACACGATCGTTGAGGTACGACCGTGGAAGTTGTCGTCCATGACGATGATCTCCGCGCGATCCCGCTCGACACCCTTGACGAGGTACCCCCACTTACGCGCCGCCTTGATCGTGGTTTCCACCGCCTCGGCGCCGGTGTTCATCGGAAGGACCATGTCCATTCCAGTCAGTTCGGCAAGGGCTGCGCAGAAGGGCCCCAGATTGGCACTGTGGAAGGCGCGGGCGATGAGGCCCAGCTGGATTGCCTGGTCAGTCATGGCCTGAATGATCTGCGGGTTCGAGTGACCGAAGTTCACGGCTGAGTAGCCCGATAGTGCGTCCAGGAACTCTCGGCCATCAACGTCGGTGACCCACGCCCCCTTCCCCTTTTCGAGTACGACGGGCAGTGGGTGGTAGTTCCCTACGACGACACCCGCTTCGGCCTCAATCGCACGCCTTGTCGCTTCACCCGGCTGATAGGTAGTCCGGTCCATGATCTTCGCCTCCCCATTGAGTTTTGCGCAGGGGTCACCTGCATCCGCGGTCCTTCATCTCACTTCAGAAACTACCGCAGTACGGGGGCGGAGGCGCAGCTTTACTCGCTTTGGTTCGGGAACACTACCCCGACGATGCCCGCGACGATCCAAGAAATGATTGCTGTGACAGTTCCGCCGAAGATGGCCCCGAACCAACCGTCAACGACCAGGGGAACATTGACGAGGCCGGAGAGCCAACCAACCAGGAAGAACATCAGGCCATTTATCACCAGACTGAAGAGGCCCAGGGTCAGGATGTACAGAGGTATCGAAACGAACTTGATGATGGGGCGAACCAGCTGGTTTGCCAGGGTCAGGATCAGGGCGATCACAAACAGGTAGGCAACCGTGTAGCGCCAGTCCTCATTCTGTCGGAAGGTAACAGCCGGAATGATTGAGGCCGCCACCCAGATGCCGACCATGTTGCCGAGAGTCTTGATCAAAAATCGCATGGGGACAGTCTCCCACGCGTGAAGAAAGCGCAGCTAGAGGTACTTCTCACCGAACACGCGTGGTCTGGAAGTAAAGCGTTTCCGTCCTGGTATCCACACCGAGACCCAGGGCGGATCTTCGCTGCTCCTCCCAGGTCCCCACCGGATCCACCATGGGATCGATACCGACCTCACTTTCCATCTGAGCTGCGGCAGCCACGTAGGTTCCGAGGTCGTGCGCGTGTTTACCCACCGGGAGCGTAAGTGATGAGGAATCGAAGAGAACCGTTGTCGTCGAAGGGGTTCTGTCAGCTGCCATGCCGTCGAGCGCTGGCACAAGGTCATGGATGTTCTCCAGGTTGAGGACTGAGGCCTCGACCCCTCCTCCGAGTCGGGCAGTCGGAGCCCCGGCGGTGAGAACCGAGACAATGTTGAACTGGTCCTTAACTTGGGGGTCACCTGCAACCTTGAGGGCGATGGCCCCACCCTGGGAGTGGCCCACCAGCTCTACCGGGTCCCCCGGCTCGATTCCAGACGCCCTCATCGCCTCTTCAACCGCTCGCTGCTGCTCACTCTGATTCCCCGCGACCGCTGAAAAG
>CAMFDH010000100.1 GCA_945949035.1 uncultured Actinomyces sp. | reverse complement strand
CCTCCCGACAACATCAGAAGCATGGTGATTGTCGCTGATGAGTCGGCTTTCTCAGCTGCTCTGCGCTGGATTGATGGAACTCCTACCTCGGTTCCGGTGACAGCGCTTCTGGTAGCTGCGAACCCGAAGGATTTCGCCTACTTCCCCGATGATCTGCCGGCAGATCTGCGCTGGTTTGCAGGTGAGGGTAGGGCCGAAGAGGTAGCGGATGAGCTGCGGGGACTGAGCTTTGACGAGGGCACCTTTGTGTTCCTCGCGGGGGAAGCGGGTCTCATTGCACCGCTGCGTCGCTACCTGCGCCGTGAACTCAACCTGCCGAAGGTGCAGGTCGATGCACAGGGGTACTGGAAGCAGGGGGTTGCTGAGCTGGATCACCACGCTCCACTCGACCCCAGCGATCCCGACTAGGCGATTGGAGCAGCTCCTCGGGTCACCAGCAGGCTGGTCTGGATAGGCTGGGGGAATGACAGACATCAAGCTCAGCATTCTTGACCTCATTCCTCTTCGCAGCGGGCAGACGACAGCCCAGACACTGCAGTCCAGCCGCCAGCTTGCCCGCCTTGCAGACCGCCTGGGCTACACGCGCTACTGGGTGGCAGAGCACCACAATATGGACCCCATCGCATCGACGGTGCCCGCGGTTCTGATCCCCTATCTCGCAGAGGGGACGGAACAGATTCACTTTGGATCCGGCGGCGTGATGCTGGCGAACCACGCCCCGTTCTCCGTTGCTGAGCAGTTCGCGCTGCTGGCCGCGATGTATCCCGGCCGGATCGACCTGGGACTTGGTCGAGCGCCCGGAAGCGACCAGCTCACAGCTGCCATCCTGCGCCAGGGACTGCCCGGGGATGGCGTGCAGAACTACGCCAATGACGTCACCCTGTTGCGAGAGATGCTGGGTTCCGGGATTACCCCGCTCGGTCAGGCGGTCCCGCTCGATGTTGGCGGCAGACGCTATGACATTCAGGCCACCCCGGCCCCCACCTCGGCGGTGGACCTGTGGCTGCTGGGTTCCTCGGCGCACTCTGCCCAGTTGGCCGCCCAGATGGGTCTCCCCTACGTCTTCGCCAACCACTTCGGCATCCCAGGAATGGCGCAAATCCTGCAGATCTACAGGGACAACTACCGTCCTTCCGACCAGTTCCCGGAGCCGACCACGCTCATTCCGGTGAATGTTGTGGTGGGGGAGAGCGCTGATGAGGCCGAGCGGCTCGCCCTCGCCTACAGACTGCAGAGCGCCCGACTGCGCACCGGGGGCAGGATGGAACCGCAGCGCCCAGTAGAGGAACTGGTGGACTACGACTGGACCGCAGCCGAGGTCGCGCACCGGAACATGGGTGAACCATTCCTGTTCGTAGGTGATGCTAAGACGGTGGCGAGTCGCCTCACCAATCTCGCGGGAGAGTTCGGGGCGAAAGAGATCATGATCAGTCCCGTCGCTGGGGCATACGCTGCCGACCCGATGGCTGAGGCTGTAAACCGCGCACGCTCCATTCAGATGTTGGCTGACGAACTTCTCTGAAAGATGTAACGCTCGTTTTCTAGTCAGGTGAATTCTGATCCGAAAGCAGTGGGTGAACTCTGGAAGGTATCCTCCCTGCGACCAGGCAGCCCGTGACTTAGGGTTGGCCTATGAGTAGTTGGGCCGTGAGTCTGTCAGCCATTTTCCTGGGGCTGAGTCTGTTGTGCGCGGTGCTTTCCCACCGGGAAAAGCGCAGCAGTCGACGTCGGATTTGCGCAGTACTGGGATTGGTTTCATTCATCGTCTCGGCCGGGATGGTTTTCTGGGCGCTGCTCAGCGGAACCATCGCGCCGGCTGCCATGCTCTGGCTCTCCGGCGCCCTCGTCCTGGTGGGTTTGGCTCTGTGGGCCGCCCTCATCGTGCTCAATCAGGGCCACGGCAACGACCTCAGACTGATTAGGAAACACCTGAGGTTTGCCAAGAGGGTTGCCCTGCCGGACTGGGAGTCGCTGGATACAAGCGAGCTTCGCGCCGAGGACCGCACCGAGGCAACCCATATCAACGAGGTCGTCAACATCGGCGCGGTGCTGGTTATCTTTCCGGGTGTGGTGGGGGTCCTGGGCGCTTCGATTCTAATGAACGTCAGGGGAAACGAAACCTCGGATTTCCTTTCCCACGCGGTTGGTTTCTACACCCTTCTGGTGGCGACCTGCTGGACTGTCGCCTACATCCTCACCATCGTCATCGTCTCCCTGCTGCAGTTGCGCCGCGGTACCGCGAGCGGCATCACCCTGTCGCAGGTGGCGGTCAGTCTGGGTACCTGGGCCGGATTCGGAGCTGCCGGCGGTGTTTTCGTGGGTACTCTGATTCCCCTCGTGGTGGTGCCACTGTCGACCGGCCAGTTCAGTCCGCTTGGAATGGCACTCCTCGACTCGGTGTCACCGGCGCTCCTTCTCGACATCTCAACCGCCGGGGCCGTCTACGGCTTCCTGATTGGTGAGGTGATTTCGGTTGTCAGTATCGCGGCGGGCGAGAAGAACCTCTACGTCAAGACCGTCCTTCCTCCAACCCTGTTCGCCAGCATTGTCACCGTTCTCGGACTGGTGGGTCTGACCCCAGGCAAACTGGCCCACGCGCTCTCCAATGAGTACATAGCGCAGGTCCTTGGTGGTTTGGTGCCCTCCGGAACCGATCCGTTCGCGACCGCCCTCACCGAGGGGCTCGACACCCAGAGGGGCTGGGCCCACGTCGTTGCAGGCCTCGACCAGGGGGGTTGGAACACGATTGTCGACCACCATATCTTCTACATCTTCACCTGGGTGGTGGCGTTCCTGGTGGTTATGTTCTCGCTGACCATCGCTGTCCGCAAGCGTGAGATGGCCCTGCTGGCAACGCCTCCGGAGTCCACTGCGCAGCTCGACGACATCAACTAGTCGTCACACCTGCTGAAAATCGAGCATGTGGGTGGCGACGTCGCTGAAGATCCCGGTGCAGCCCCAGCTGAACAGCTCGTTGGCCCGTGCGCGGTCGTTCACCGTCCAGACGCTCACCCCGTAGCCCGCGGAGGTAATCGCCTTGACCATGGCCTCGGTGAGTCCCTCATTCTCAAGGTGAGCGTAGGTGGCACCAACCATCTCCAGTACTGACAGCCAGTCGGGACCGAGGGTTTCTTTCGTCCACAGCATCGCAATCGTGTACTCGGGCGCCCTCTGGTGGAAGCGGTCGAGGACGAGCGGCGAAAAGGAGGAGATGATGATCTCTCGCTCGGGGTCGAGGCGAGCCAGTTCCTTGATGACCACATCGATGAGTTGGCTGGTCCCTGCTTCACCAGATTCGTGGGACTTCAGTTCAATGTTGGCGTTGATGGCCCTGTCGTTGATGAAGTCGATGACTTCGGCGAGCCTGGGGAGCCGGACCCCCTCGTAGGCGGGGGAGAACCAGGCGCCCGCGTCGACCGTATCTAACTCCGAGGAGTCGAGGTCGACGAGGAGGCCCGTCCGGTTGGTGGTGCGGTCCAGGGTGGAGTCGTGAATGATGACGGGCGCACCGTCGCCGGTGATATCAACATCGGTCTCTATCCAGGTGGCGCCACCGACAACCGCCAGCTCGAAGGCAGGCATGGTGTTCTCCGGTGCGAGTCGGTTGGAGCCGCGGTGAGCAAAGACGATCCTCTTGGCCTGTGGGACATGTTTGGACGGCTTGGCGTGGCTCACGGCAACCCCCTGGCTTGGTGGCCCGAAACCCACCCTGGGTTCCGGGGTTCTAACCATCCAGTGTAGACAGGTCCCCCTCATCTTGACCGAGGGCGCGGGCGCGCAAAACTCGCCGCATGATCTTCCCGGAGCGAGTCTTTGGCAGGGACTCCACGTAGATGATCTCGTCCGGTTTGGCGATGGGAGAGAGGTGGGTGGCGACGTGGGCGCGCAGCTCCTCGGTCATCTCGCGGCTACCCTGGTTGCCCGGGTTGAGGACGGCGTAGACGTGGATGGCGTTTCCCTTGATCTCGTGGGGCAAACCGATTGCGGCTGCTTCGGCCACGGCCGAGTGGGAGGCTATAGCCGACTCGACCTCCGCGGTTCCCAGTCGGTGTCCCGAGACCTTGATGATGTCATCGGTACGTCCGATCACCCAGTAGTAGCCGTCCTCGTCCCGACGGGCTGAGTCCCCGGTGGCGTAGCGCCCGGGATACACGTTCCAGTAGGTGTCGAGGTAGCGCTGGTCATCACGGTAGAGAGTCCGCATCATTGCCGGCCACGGGTTGAGGAGGGTGAGGAACCCTTCGGTTCCGTCGGGCACCGGCTCACCTTTTTCATCGACGATTTCCGCGACCTGCCCGAAGACTGGTCGCCCGGCGGATCCGGGCTTCTGTGGCATGGCCGGGACCCCCGCGATTTGGAACATCCCGGTTTCGGTCTGCCACCAGGTGTCCATGATGGGGCAGTGTTCTCCGCCGACGACCTCGTAGAACCAGCGCCACGCCTCCGGGTTGATGGGTTCGCCGACCGTGCCGAGCAGACGCAGGCTGGAGAGGTCGTGGCGATTCACCCAGGCGTCCCCGAAACGCATGAGGGAGCGGATGGCGGTGGGGGCCGTGTAGAAGGTGGTGATTCCGTAGTGCTCGATCAGCGACCACCAGCGGTCCGGGTGCGGGTAGGAGGGTCCGCCCTCGTACATGAACGAAGTCGCCCCGTTCAGCAGGGGCCCGTAGACAACGTAGGAGTGTCCGGTGATCCACCCCGCATCTGCCGTGCACCAGTACCGATCTCCGTCGTTGAGGTCGAAGGTGTCGCGCAGTGTCGCATAGGTCCCCACCATGTATCCGCCGTGGGTGTGGAGGACGGCCTTCGGCTTCCCGGTCGATCCCGAGGTGTAGAGGATGAAGAGGGGGTGCTCTGCATCGACCTGGACCGTTTCGCAGGCACCGCGAGCGATGGGAAGGGCCGTGAGGTCGTGGTACCAGTGGTCGCGTAATGGATCCATCGTCACTTCGGAACCGGTGCGTTTGATGACGAGGACGTTCTCGACAGTGGGAGAGAAACGCACTGCCTGGTCCACGATGTCCTTCAGGGGGAACACGGAACCGTTGATCCACGAACCGTCGGCCGTGATGACCACTTTGGACTCTGAATCATCGATGCGTGCGGTGAGGGCATCAGCAGAGAAACCTGCGAAAATAACCGAGTGGACGGCGCCCAGCTTGGCGCACGCCAACATGGCGAAGAAGACTTCGGGGATGCGCGGCAGGTAGATGGTGACTCGGTCACCCTTGCGGACGCCCAGAGCCTTCAACACGTTTGCCATCTTGGTGACGGCTCGATTGAGTGAGAAGTAGGAGAAGGTCCGCGTCTCTTTCCCGTCCTCGGACTGCCACAGCAGGGCAAGCTTGTTCTTGTGGGGGCCGTCGAGGTGGCGATCAATCGCATTGGTGACGATATTGGTCTTGCCGCCGACGAACCACTTGAAGAACGGTGCGTCATCGTCGTCGAGGGCACGTGTCCACGGCTTTGACCACGTCAGTTCCCGAGCACGTTTCTCCCAGTAGGCGACGGGGTCTGCCGCCGCTTCCTCCTCAACCTGTTGCCAGTCCCTAATCCGCGCATTCTCTAGCGTGGTTGCATCGGGGTAGTAAATATCGGGGAGGGCGGACTGCAATTCCGTCATCTTCTGGTTCCTTCTTTCCGAG
>CAMFDH010000099.1 GCA_945949035.1 uncultured Actinomyces sp. | reverse complement strand
GGGCGCCCTCGACGTGGCGATCATCCGTCTGGAGCAGTTCTACCCCCTGGCCACCGAAGAGATGGCGTCCGTGCTGGCTCCTTACGGCGATGCGCAGGTGGTGTGGGTCCAGGATGAGCCCGCCAACCAGGGTGCCTGGCCGTTCCTCTCGGTCAACCTGTTCCCCAGCCTGGGTCTGCTCCCCAACTTTGCGGGACTAGCCAGCGGCATTCCCTCGGTGTCAGTGATCTCTCGGGCTGAGGGCGCTTCGCCCTCGACCGGCCTGTCCTGGCGCCACGATGAAGAGCGGGCCTCAATCCTCGCTGAGGCCTTCGCCTAGGAGAACGTAAGAAGTACAGACATGTCGGGGGGCCCACCAGGGTCTCCCGACATTCTTTTGCACCAAGCAGAGTGGTCCGGGTATGGGAACGGCCCACGGGTTACCGTGGGCCGTATCGACCTCAAAGAGATCGAAGGTTCAGCTGTTGGGGCGCTTGCCGTGGTTCGCTGCCTTCTTGCGGCGATCGCGACGCTTCCGTCCTCGCTTGCTCATGTCCTAATCCTTCCGTCTGTGCCGTATGGCGCACAACAGTGCTAATAATCGCATACAAGGCGCCCTCTGCATAAGTCGTTGGCAGAGTTTTGAGTCACGGAAAAGTCCAGCTGTGAGGAAAAACGCAAGTCTGGGCCCCCATTTAGTCCCCCAGGGGGCCCATCTGCTGCCGTTTGATCGTGAAGATAATCCGTGCCCGCAGACTCGGTGGAGGTGCCACACACAGGCAGTCCCGCAGCGCCCTGACGACCTCGTCCGTACTGAGATCCAGGTTGTCGTCCTCATCAAAATGGTTGCTGCGGATTGCTTCTGCGGCGCAGTTCCCCACATTGAGCCGGATGAACCCAACGGGAACCACGAACAGACGCTCTTCGTCGTCCAGTCCGTCGGGGCCGCACATACCCGGTTCAGCCACGCTTCTCACCCACTCTCGAACTCACTTTCTTCGCTACTGTCTCCCGTCCGGGCCTGGTCACAATCTCTCGCAGCCTGCGGCGCCCCCTGTGGACGCGACTGAGCACGGTGTTCTGGGGAACCTCCATGATGTCCGCGATCTCCCTGGTGGTCAGCCCCATAACATCGGAGAGGTAGACCGAAGTGCGCTGGGATTCCGGCAGCATCCCAAGAATCTCGTAGGCCTCATCTCGCGCCAGGTGATCCAGCGCCTCGGACTCTGCGGAGGGCGAGAAAGCACGCCCTAGGCCACCCCCGTCATGCTCCGCGCCAGACGAGGACGCAGCCGCATCCCCTCCGAGCTGCCAGTCCTCAGGCAGGGGCTGGCCGATGTGCTGCAGATCCCGGGATGACTTGCGGTAGTTGGAGATGAAGGTGTTTGAGAGGATGCGGTAGAGCCACGCGCGCACGTTCGTGCCCTGCTCAAAGGATGCAAACGCAGAGTAGGCCTTGAGGAAAACCTCTTGGGTCAGGTCCTCGGCATCGGCGGGGTTCCGCGTCAGGGCGAGGGCGGAGCCGTACATTTGGTCCAGCAGGGGAAGAACTTCGCTCTCAAAGCTGTGCTCCACGTCCTCGGCCCCCTTCCCGAGGGGGTCCCGCGCTTCGCTGTCCATTCCAAATCCTGACGTTGAGCCGCCTAAATGGCGGCCGCTGTGGCAAAAGTCGGCGCCCTTGACCACAATGCTAATCAAGCACAGTTGGTTCCCGTAAGGGTGCCGACCTACATTTCACTAACTGCGGAGGTCCTGTGTCCCCCACCACCAGCCGAACCGACGGGCTCTGGGCGGCCCCCGCTGCCACCCGGCCGGTCAACGCCACCGTTGTGCTGCCGGGTTCCAAGTCCCAAACCTCTCGGGCTCTCGTCATCGGCACTATTGCGCAGAACCCGACTCGCATCAGCGGTGCCCTCGCCTCCAGGGACACCTACCTCGCGGCTCGGGCCATGGTTGATCTCGGCGCGACCCTGGTGTTCGAGGACGAGGGCGACATCGTCATTGAGCCTCCGCAGACCCTACTTGGCGGGGCCACAATTGACTGCGGCCAGGCCGGGACCGTGATGCGTTTCGGTTCTGCGCTCGCGGCATTCGCTGATGGTAAGACCAAGCTGATCTGTGATCCCACGGCGGAGGCCCGTCCCATCGGCCCACTGATGGACTCCCTCTCCGCCCTCGGGGCCAAGGTTCGCTATGGGAAACGTGAGGGGCACCTGCCAGTTTCGATCACCGGTGTTCCCGCCCGAAAGAAAAAGCCCCAGCGTAGTAAGGACGAGGAGTGGCAGGTCCTCATCGACACCTCAAGCTCCTCACAGTTTCTCTCTGCTCTGCTTCTGGCCTCCCCCCTGATCGAGACCCCCACGGTTCTGCGTGCCGAAGGACGGTTGCCCTCTTGGCCGTACGTGGCGATGAGTCTGGAGATGCTGCAGGCCCAGGGCGTCAACATCCAACAGACTTCCTCTTGGAGCTGGCGCACGGACCCCACCCGCCCCGTCGGTAACCCAATCCAGGTTGAACCAGACCTCGCTAATGCCGGACCGTTCCTTGCCGCGGCACTGCTGGCAGGGGGCTGCCTGACCGTTCGGGACTGGCCGACCCGGACCGACCAGGTGGGGCGCTACTGGGTAGAGATCCTTCCCAAGTTCGGCGCCAGCGTGGCCATGACGGCTGCGGGTCTCACGGTCACCGCACCTCCCGGCCTCACCTGGCCCGGTGTCGACCTCGACCTGGGTCCCTACGGTGAACTGGCACCGACGGTGGCTGCCCTCTGTGTCTTCGCCACCTCCCCGTCCACCCTTCGCGGTATCGCCCACCTGCGGGGTCATGAGACTGATCGCCTGGCGGCCATGGCCACTGAGATCCGTCGGCTGGGAGCTGAGGCGCGGGTTCTTCACGATGGCATCCACATCATTCCGGCGCCCCTGCGCGCCGCGGAGCTGGAGACCTACGAGGATCACCGCATGGCGACATTTGCGGCCATCGTGGGACTGCGGGTTCCCGGGTGCCTGGTGGAAAACATCGGAACCACCGCCAAGACACTGCCCCAGTTCACCACCAGGTGGCAGGCGATGCTTGATGGCACCAAGTCCCCTCTTCCCCTTACGATGGAGGAGGTCTTCAAGGACCCCGACCTCATAGAAGGATCCAACTAAATGTCTCGATTCGACACGGGAACCGATGATGCCCGGGTGCGGGTTCGAGCCACGAAGGGTTCACGTCCTCGGACCAAGCGTCGTCCCGACTACTCGGGTCGTCCCCAGGGTCGAATCGTCGGTATTGATCGAGGTCGGTTCACCGTTGCTCTCGAGGACGGGACTCGCGTCTATGCGGTCAAGGCCAGGGAGATCCCGCGGGGTGCGGTCGTCATAGGTGACCTGGTCCGCCTCACGGGGGACCTCACCGGACGCGAGGACACCCTGGCCAGGGTCGTCCAGGTGGAGGAACGTACCAACGTGCTGCGCCGCAGCCTGGAAGAGGCCGATGACGGCCGCGCCGAGAAGGTCATCGTCGCCAACATCGACCTCATGGTCATCGTGACGGCCTCTTCGAACCCAACCCCCCGGGCGGGAATGGTGGAACGGACCCTGGTGGCCGCACAGGAGGCCGGAATTCCGGCGCTCCTGTGCATGACCAAGACCGACCTTGCAGACCCCGCTGAGTTCATCGCCGAGTTCGACGGATTCGACCTCGAAACAGTCACCGTTGACTCGGTGACAGGTGATGGTGTCGAGGCCGTGGCGCAGCGCCTCACCGGACTGTTTTCCGTCCTCATCGGCCACTCGGGGGTCGGCAAGTCCACCCTGATCAACGCTCTTATCCCCGGCATCAACCGGGCGGTCGGTGAACTGAACCTGACCACCGGGAAGGGGCGTCACACCTCGACAAGTTCGGTGGCCCTAGAGCTTCCCGAGGGCGGCTGGCTGGTCGATACCCCCGGTGTTCGCTCATTCGGCCTCGCCCACACCGAAGTTGAAGATGTGCTGGCGGTCTTCCCCGACCTCGCGGTGGTCACCGAGTTCTGTCTGCCCAACTGCACCCACGTTGACACGGAGGTGTCATGCGCGCTCGACGAGTGGGCCACGCAGCAGGGTCCGTTTGGCGCGGGCGGAGAGGGGCCGGAGATGACGGTGGCGCCCGAGCGCCGCTCCGAACTTGTCGGAAGGGCCCGGGCGCTCATCAACGGTCTGCAGCAGACCGGCTGGTAGGGCGCAACTAGTCGAGGTTGGCGACGGTCCAGATCTCGATTGCCTCACGGATTGCCTCGGCATTCTTCTGGCCCCCGTAGGTGGCTGCAAACCGATGGTCGGCAACATACATGTCAGCCAGGCCCCGGTACGCATCGCTGCCGGGAACTTTGCCGCCCCACATCTCCGCCACCCAGGCGTGGTGCTTTGAGACCAGGTCCTGGAACTCTTCCCCAGCGGGATCCAGGCCGGAGTCGGCGGCCCCACGCAGGGCAGAGTTGATATCGAGGCTGCGCTGGTTGTCCGCCTGGCGCTCCTCCTCCGTCATCTGCTGGCGGCGCTTCGCGCTGCGCTCCCAGGCGCTATCGCCCCAGCGCTCGCGGACTTCGTCCTCGTACTGGGCCTCATCAAATCCGGCAAAAATCTCTTCAATTGTCATTGTCTGTCCCCCTCTCACCGCGGCGAGTGCAGCCTGAGCGGCCTCAATCCGGCGGTTGGTCAGTTCACGCTGCCCCTGAAGCAGCACCAGGTGCTCCTCAATGGCTTCGGCCAGCGTGGCTTCGTTATCAAGAACTTTATGAATGGTGGCCAGGGGAAGCTCCAGCTCCCGGAGGGAGAGGATGCGGTACAGCCGGGCCACTTCCGCGTCCCCGTAGAAGCGGTAGCCGTTGGCGGCGACACGCGAGGGGTGCAGGAGCCCGATCTGTTCGTAGTGCCGCAGAGTTCGACTTGTGATTCCGGTGGAACTCGCGACTTCCCTGATTGGCCATTCACTCATGACACCCAGCCTGACAGTTGACGTTACGGCAGAGTCAAGCCCTATTGGTGAGGATTTCTAGCGGGGTTCGAGGCCGCTGATTGCCGCCGCGTGAAGGAGGCCGTTGGTGGCCACCGCATTGCCGCCCCAGGGACCGTCCTCGCCATCCAGGGAGGTGAAGCGCCCGCCCGCCTCCTGAACGATTGGGACCAGGGCCGCCATGTCGTAGAGCGCCAGTTCCGGTTCCGCAGCGACATCAACCGTGCCCTCGGCAACCATCATGTAGCTCCAGAAATCACCGAATGCGCGGGTGCGCCAGCACTGCTGCTGGAAGTTTAGGAAGCTGCGCCCTCGCCCGGCGGCAAGCCAGCCCTCAAGGGAGGAGTAGGAGAAGAAGGCATCTTCAACCTGAGCGACCTTGGATACCTGAAGCTGGTTCGCCCTCATCAGAGAGGTTCCACCAAAGGCTCCCATGTCTTTCGCGGCCCACCAGCGGCGCTTCAGCGCGGGAGCTGAGACCAGGCCCACCACGACCTCACCGTCCTCGACCAGGCCAATCAGAGTGGCCCACACCGGGACCCCGCGGACAAAGTTACTGGTGCCATCGATGGGATCGATGATCCACTGGCGGCTTGACGAACCCGTGGTGCCGCGCTCTTCACCGAGGACGGAGTCGCGTGAGCGAGAAGTGCTGAGCTGGAGACGAATCTGGTCTTCGACAGCCTTA
>CAMFDH010000098.1 GCA_945949035.1 uncultured Actinomyces sp. | reverse complement strand
CGGGTGAGGGTACGTTCGACCTCGGCAATCTCCTCGGAGTTGCGCCGGTCGCGCAGCAGTTCACCCCCGCCTCGAGAAGCCCGTTTGACTCGCTCGGCATCGGCCAGCAGGTAGCGGGCGACGTGCGGGGCCAGTGCCGGGGCCTGCGAGCTGAGGTAGCCGTCCTTGAACAGGGTCTTGGCGTGGCGCACCGCCTCCCGGCGCACATACTTCAGCGCGTCCTGCGGGTGCTTCTGGCAGGCATCCTGCAGGGCGGCGTAGGCCTCGACCTCGCGGGTCACCCGCTGCAGGGTGGAGTAGACCTCGTCCTCAAAACGGGGACGCATCCACGCCAGAAGCTCTTCACCTTGGTTCGCCGAGTCGGCCTCGCGAAGCTGCTTCGGAGCCTGGTTGATCAGGGCGAGGACGGCCGCAACCTGGGCGTCCTCAACCAGCGCGGCGGTATCGGGGTAGGGCGAACCGGCGAGGAGGAGGGCTTGGTTGCCACTCCAGCGACTGGTGACCCGGCCCGTGGGCAACCTGAGTTCGCCGAGGAGGTGGGCTCGAAGCCCAACCTCTTTCTGCCGGGTCACTTCACCATCTTTTGGCGGTGTCGTCGGGGTGGTGGAAACGGGTACTTCTTCTACGACGTCACCCTTGGCCCGACTGCGTCCGGTCTTCCGGCGCGCGGCCTCCATCGCCTCGTGAACCGAAGACTGCAGGGCGACCGTCGCCTTCTTGGCGAAGCGCCGCTGCAGCTCGGTGAGCGACTCTGAGGCTCCGATAAGGGCGCCGCGATCGTCGAGGACGTTGAAGCCGATACGCAGGTGCGGGGGCAGGTGACGCTGGGCCTCTCGCAGGTCATCGGGGGTGAGGTCGATGCCGTTGCGCTCTCGAATCACCGCCGCGAAGGTTTCCGCGAAAGTGGCTTGGCGGGCCGGCTGCGGCGCCGGTGGTTTCTCAGTCTTCCGGGGCGGCGTTACCGGGGAGCTCTGCGCAGAAACACGGCCACTCTGGGCGCCCCAGGAGCGGAGCCGATCCAGCGAGGCCTCCAGCGAGTAGGGGTTGGTCTCATCGCCCGCCCCTTCCTGCGGTTCGACCTCGATGGTGCCCCGGGGTTGACTGCGGCGCAGCCGAACGGCCTCTGCCACCTCTTTCCCGGTCTGGGTGGCGGGGGCGAGGAAGCGCCGCTTGTTCTTCGGCAGGGCGCGGATCATCGCCACGCAGAGGTCGTCGAGAAGGCCGGGAACCAGCCAGTCGAAACCAATGTCCTTGACGCGCGGCAGCACGGCCAGGGGAATGACGACGGTGACGCCGTCCTCCTGGCTTCCCGGGGTGAAGGCGTAGCGGATCTCCAGCTCCAGCTCACCCGACTGCCAGGTGCTGGGGAAGGCCTTGGGGTCCAGCAGCGCCCCCGAGGGCAACAGCTCTTCCAGCGAGTAGTTGAGGAGCTTCGGGGTCTCAAGCCGCTGCTTGTTCCACCACTTCAGGAAGGCTGCGCTTGAGGTAGCCGAAGCCGGGATGCGGCTGGCGAAGAAGCGGTAGCGCGTCGCCTCATCGGGCACCAGCGAGGGGTCACGCATCCGCTTCGAAATGTCCTCGGCCTCGGCCATGACATCTTTGTTGTGCTTGACGAAACCGAGGTGGTTTTCGCGCCAGTCGCCCTCCACAAGGGCGTGGGTGATGAACATTTCGCGGGCGAGGTCGTGCGCCGACAGCGAGGTCGGAACAGCCGCCAACTCCTCAAGGGAGTCCGCTGCTGCGCCACCCCAGTCACGGCCGAGGACGGTGTCCCCAAGCCGCGTCAGCGGAACCGTTCGGTTCGCGACCAGCGTCAACCCGTAGAGGGTGACTTTCTCGGTCACCTGGGCACTGCCGCGCGCCCTCGACCACACAGGTTCGGAGTAGCTGCGCTTGGCGAGGTCGCCCGCGTAGGCCTCAACCCACTCCGGCTTGATTCCGGCGACGGTACGGGCAAATAGGCGTGACGTTTCGACCAGTTCGGCGGCCATGATCCACTCGGGGCGCCGTTTCTTCAGCGCGGAACCGGGCCAGATGGTGAACCGGGAGCCGCGGGCCCCGGCGTACTCCCGCTTGGCCTCATCCCAGGAGCCGATGTTAGAGAGCAGGCCGGAAAGCATGGCGCGGTGCACCTCATCGGCATCGACCGTCTTCGTGCCCTGACCGTACTCAATGACCGCGCGGGCCACGTGGTTCGCCTCGTCACGCAGAGAGTTGATGAAGGTCTGTGAGGGCAGGCCGAGGGGTTCCACCCGGATCCCCACCTGACGGCACATCTGCCGCAGCTGGCCGACGATGTCCCGCCACTCGCGGTAGCGCAGGTAGTGGAAGAATTCCCGCTTACACATTCTGCGGAAGGCACTCCCGGACAGGTCGCGAGACTGCACCCCCAGGTAGCGCCACATGTTGAGGTAGGTGATGAAGTCCGAGGTCGGATCCGCATAGCGACGGTGGGCCTGATCCGCGGCCTCCTGCATCTCTAGGGGACGTTCACGCGGGTCCTGAATCGACAGCGCAGCCACAATGATGAGGACGTCGGAGGCGCAGC
Organism: uncultured Actinomyces sp.; assembly: GCA_945949035.1. GTDB lineage: Bacteria > Actinomycetota > Actinomycetes > Actinomycetales > Actinomycetaceae > Scrofimicrobium. The sequence continues at coordinate 3,115 of CAMFDH010000098.1, read as the reverse complement.
CGTTCTTATCGGCCTCGACCAGCATTCGCCCAAGGCGCGGGTCGATGGGCAGGGTTGCCAGCCGCCGGCCCAGGGGCGTGATCTTTTCCTTGGCGTCGAGGGCACCGATCTCGGTGAGCAGCTGGATGCCGTCGCGAACAGCCCGCGGGTTGGGGGCATCAAGGAAGGGGAAGTCCTTGACCTCGCCCAGTCCCAGCGCGCTCAGCTGCAGAATGACAGAGGCCAGGGAGGTGCGGAGAATCTCGGGCTCCGTGTAGTGGGGGCGGCGGTCGAAGTCGCGTTCCGAGTAGAGGCGGATCGCGATGCCCTCGCTGGTTCGACCGGCTCGACCCGCTCGCTGGGAGGCGGAGGCTTTCGAGACCGGCTCGATCGGGAGGCGCTGCACCTTGGTTTTGTTGGAGAAGCGGCTGATGCGCGCTAAGCCCGCGTCGATGACGTAGCGAATGCCGGGCACGGTCAGCGAGGTTTCGGCGATATTGGTGGAAAGAATGACGCGCTGCACCGAATGCGGGGCGTAAATACGGTGCTGGTCGGCCGCGCTGAGGCGGGCGAAAAGCGGAAGGATCTGCACCCCGTCATAACCGTGGGCGTCGCGCTCATCGGCGACGTAGCGTCGGCCGAGGTGTTCCTTGAGGGCCTGTTCGGCCTCAATAATGTCGCGTTCACCGGGCAGGAAGACCAGGATGTCGCCGCGGTCTTCGGTCAGCAGTTCGTCGACCGCGTGGACCAGGGCGGACTCGATGTCGAGGTCGTCGCCGAGGCCGTAGCCGTAGGTGGCCAGCTCACCCGGATTGGGCTCGGGGTGCAGGGCGGTGCCCAGACTGGGCGTGAGGGCGGAGTCTTCCGGGGCCCCCTCGTCCTCATCTGACTTGGCAAGATCGGCGGACAGGGGTCGGTAGCGGACCTCAACCGGGTAGGCGCGGCCCGAGACCTCAATGACTGGGACGGGCTGCCCGGTCTGCTTGGCAAAGTGGTCGGCGAAGCGCTGGGAGTCGATGGTCGCCGAGGTGATGATGACCTTGAGGTCGGGGCGCTGGGGCAGGATACGACCGAGGTAACCGAGGATGAAGTCGATGTTCAGGCTTCGCTCGTGGGCCTCATCAACGATGATCGTGTCGTAGCGGCGCAGCAGGGGATCGGTCCCCATCTCAGCCAGCAGGATACCGTCGGTCATCAGCTTGATCAGGGTGGTGGGCCCGACCTCATCGGTGAAACGAACCTGGTAGCCGACGACCTCACCGGCTTCCTTCCCGACCTTCTGCCCCAGTTCATCGGCGATTCGTTCGGCCACGGCGCGTGCTGCGAGGCGGCGGGGCTGGGTGTGGCCGATCATGGCGGAAATCCCGCGGCCCAGCTCCAGGCAGATTTTCGGCAGTTGCGTGGTCTTACCCGAACCGGTTTCACCCGCGACGATAACAACCTGATGGTCACGGATGGCGCGCGCAATATCATCGCGCCGGGCACTGACCGGAAGGTCGGGGTAGGTGACGACAGGGAGTGCGGCTGCGCGAGCGGCCAACTGAGCAGGACCGAAGGTGAAGTCCCGTTGAACCCGTGCGGCGCTGCCCTGGCGTGGCCCGCGAGACTGCCCCGAGCGACCCCGCCGGGAACCGCGGCGTCGAGGACGATTACCGCCCGTTCCCGCCGCTACCTCGGAACTGCTCAACGCGGTTTCCTGATGATCGGGACCTGGTCCCGAACCCAATTCTCAGCCCACTTCCACATGGCGGGAAGCTGGTCCTCGCGGCTGAAGTCTTCACCGGAGGCAATCTCGAGGTGGGAACCTTCGGGGAGCAGGCGGACCACATCGTTGGCTTGGACATCAACCCCGCGTTCCACATCGCCCTCGTCAAACAGGACCATGGTCGGCTGTTCGAGGCCGGTGAGGAGGGATTCAGCCGTGTTCAAAGAGAGGTCGATCAGGGTCTGCTGGGTGACGTGGAATGATGTGCGTCCGCTGTTGGTGTCTTCGTAAATATGAGTCTCTTGCCGACGCTCCAGCTCTTCGAGCTGTTCGGGGGAGAAGATCTTTTCCCACTCGAAGTCCAGCGGACCCAGGATGGGGCTGGATAGGAAGATCGCCTTGACGGCCTTGGGGCGCGCCTTGAGGGCGGAGATGGAACCGGAGGAGTGGGCGTGCAGCAGCTGGCGGTTAAACCCCTGGTCAGCGAGCCAACCAGAGGCCGCCCGCAGGTCCTCAACCCTGTTCTCAGAGGTGATCGGATCGTCGTCTGAGGCCCCGTGACCCGAGTAGTCAAAGATCAGGGTTGCGTAGCCGAGCTGACGGTAGCGAGCCGCAAGAAGGGGGAAGTGGGGGCTGGACTGGCGGTCACAGAGGAAGGAGTGTGAGAACACCACAGCGGCATCCGTAGTGTCCACAGGGCTCACGAAGGTACCCCGTAGGGTCACACCTCGGGGCGTTGTAATCTCAACCTCACTCACGGTTCCAAACTAGCCGTATTTCGCCTCAAGCACACCTCGGCGCGGTGAAGTCACGACAGATTTAGTCGTCAGCGAAACCTTCGTCGCCTAGTCTGGAGGGATGGAAAACGAATCGGCCGCAACGCGGTTCCCGCAGGCCCCAACGGAAGAGATCGTCCAGAACTTCTGGGGTTTCTCCCGCGACCATGTGGGGTGGGCAACTCTTGAGGGGATCTTTGGTCAGCAGCAGGCTTCGACCATGACCCCACCGTGGATGCACCTCAGTGGGAATGTCGAGGACGCGACGGCGCTGGCTCGGAAGCTGATCGCTGAAAAGACGCTTGAAGTGGTCGAACCTGAAGAGAACTACCCCGATGATGGTGCCCTGCCGCAGCGTGGCGACCTCGCCATTGTCGTTGATGGGGCCGGGCGACCCGTTGCCCTGGCCGCCACCCTGGCGGTTACCGTCAGCGACGCTCCCGAAAGCACCGGTAGGCTGGTCACCGAAACCCTGCGTTGCCTCTATCCCAGGTGATAGGTCAGGCCGAGGGCGCTAAACGTTTGAGGATTGGTTACTGATGGGCATGAAGTTCACCCTTGCGGCGGGTTTGGCCGCGGGTTTCCTGCTGGGCTCTAAGGCGGGGCCCGCTCCCTACGAGGCCTTTGCTTCGGGCATGAGGAAGCTGCGTAACAC
>CAMFDH010000097.1 GCA_945949035.1 uncultured Actinomyces sp. | reverse complement strand
AGAGTCAATTCTCTTCCACGTCAAGACTTTCGAGCGCCTCTGCATGGGGCAGCTCAACGAAACATTCGGGCCCCCGGAAGGGGAGGATCCCGTTGACTTCTACCTTCAGGTTCTCGCCGACAAGACGGGTTCCCTCGTGGCGGCGGCAGCCTTCTTCGGAGCGCTCCACGCCGGTGCCGGCCCTGAAATTGCCGAAGCCGTCCGTGAGTTTGGAGAGAACATCGGAGTGGCGTTCCAGCTGGCCGATGACGTCCTCGACATCACTTCACCGGCAGAGGTAACCGGCAAGACACCGGGCACCGACCTCCTGGAGGGGGTCGACACGATGCCCCTGCTGCTCCTCCGTCAACAGCTGGCGGACGGCACCCTCGATTCTGAGGGGGCGCAGATCCTCGAGCTACTGGCGGGCGACCTCCAGAATGAAGAGAACCTGGCAGCCGTTGTTGAACTCCTGGGCAAGCACTCGGTGGTTGAACAGACGCGTGCGCTGGCTCGAGAGTGGGCGGAAGCCGCCATTGCGGCACTGGATGCTCTGCCCGAGTCAGAGGCGAAAGAGGCATTGGTCGCGTTCGCAGTCCTTATGGTGGATAGGGCAGCCTAACCGCCACTAAGATTGGGAACTGTTTCATTGGTCTAGTAAAGAAGTGTTACGTGCCCCGTCCCCTGAAAGTGGCTGTTGTTGGCGCCGGTCCCGCTGGGATCTATGCTTCCGACATCCTCGCCAAGTCTGATCTCGAAACCTCCATCGATCTGTTTGAGCGGCTCCCTGCGCCCTATGGCCTGGTGAGGTACGGGGTTGCCCCGGACCACCCCCGCATCAAGCAGATCATCGTCGCCCTGTACCGCATTCTGCAGCGCGGGGACATTCGACTGTTTGCGAACGTTGAGGTCGGTCGGGATATCTCCATTGAAGAGATGCGTGAGCGCTACGACGCGATCATCATCTCTACCGGGGCAGACCGCGATGCCAAGCTGGATATCAAGGGGGTCGATCTTCCTCAGTCATACGGCGCAGCTGACTTTGTCGCCTGGTACGACGGTCACCCGGACTTCCCACGCACCTGGCCTCTAGAGGCCGAACGGGTTGCGGTCATCGGGGCCGGAAACGTCGCCCTCGACGTCGCCCGCGTCCTCGCCAAGCACATGCCCGAGATGATCACGACGGATGTACCCGCCAACGTCGCGGCCCAGCTGGCGAAGAACCCCGTCAAGGAGGTTCACCTCTTTGGTCGTAGGGGCCCAGCCCAGGTCAAGTTCACCCCCCTGGAACTTCGCGAACTAGGCCATGTCGCAGACGTGGACATCATCGTTTCCGAAGAAGACTTTGACTTTGACGAGGGATCGCAACGCGCCCTCAAGTCCTCAAATCAGCAGCGACAGGTCGTCAAGACCCTGACCTCGTATGCTTCAGCAGACCCGGATGATCACAAGGCCAGTAGGCGGATCTACCTGCACATGTTCGAAGCCCCGGAAGAGATTGTGGCGGACGAGGACGGAAATGTTCGCGCCCTCGTCACCGAGCGGACCGAACTGGTGGGTGACGGCAACGTCAAGGGCACCGGCAAGCTGACCGAGTGGCCGGTTGAGGCCGTCTACCGGGCCGTTGGCTACTTCTCTTCTCCGGTACCGGGGGTGCCGTTCGACGAGACTCGGGGCGTGGTCCCGAACGTGGGCGGCCGCGTGGTTGAAAACACCGGTTCCGACCAGTTCGTTCCGGGTCTCTACGCCACGGGTTGGATCAAACGCGGTCCCGTAGGACTGATTGGCTCCACCAAGTCGGATGCTCGTGAGACCATTACCCACCTCGTTGAGGACGCTGAGGCCGGACGTCTTCCGGAGCCAACGGCAGGCTCTGTGGAAGAACTCTTGCACAGCCGTGGTGTCATCTTCACCGACTGGCAGGGCTGGGAACTCCTGGATGCCTATGAGCAGGAGCTTGGCGAGAACTGGGGTGAGCTGCCCTCGGGTGGCACTCGCGAACGTATCAAGGTCTCCTCACGTGAGCAGATGATGGGAATCTCCCGCGGGGAGGTCACAGAGACTGCGCCGGTTGCCACGGGTGATGACTGGGAGGATGACATCCACGTCGGAACCCCGGGTGAGCTCGGAAGTCCTACGGCCCAGGAGCGCTTCGAGGACTACTCGGGACCACTGGAGTCGTAGACTCTGGGCCGCGCTAGGCTGGGTGCCATGAATCGTGCAGTTTCAAATACGGCAAAGACCTTCGGTCTCTTCGTTTTCATGTGGGCCATCCTGTTGGCTCTCGGGGCGCTCATCGCCGCGGGAACCAACAGTCCCACCTGGCTGTGGGTCTTTGCGGGCCTCGGGCTGGTATCGACGTTCTACACCTACTGGAACTCAGCCACGCTGGCTCTCAAGCAGATGCGGGCGTATCCGGTCACCCGGGAGCAGGCACCCGGCCTCTACATGATCGTTGAGGACCTGGCGACGCGGGCAGAGATGCCGATGCCAAGCATCTGGGTGGCCCCGGACCCCAACCCCAACGCGTTTGCGACGGGGAGGAACCCCCAGAACGCGGCGGTGTGCTGTACAGAGGGGATCCTGCAGATTCTCGACGAACGTGAACTGCGGGGCGTCCTCGGCCACGAGCTGATGCATGTCTACAACCGCGACATCCTCACCTCGTCAGTGGCCGCCGCGATGGCGGGTCTGATCACCAGCCTCGCCCAGTTCTTCCTGCTGTTTGGCGGACGTAACCGCGATCAGGGTCCGGGCGCGGTCGGTGTGATCGGAGCGATCGCTGCGCCTCTCATCGCCTCTATCGTTCAACTCGGGATCTCCCGTTCCCGTGAGTATGATGCGGACGAGGACGGTGCGCTGCTGACGCATGATCCTGTGGGGCTCGCCCTCGCCCTCAACAAGATTCACGGGGTGGGGAAGCAGGTCCCCATGGCACAGACCCCGGATCACGAAAGCGTTTCGGCGATGATGATCGCCAACCCGTTCCAAGGCAAGGACCTCAAGAATCTCTTCTCGACCCACCCGCCAATGGAGGACCGGATTGCCCGCCTCCACGCGATGCAGGCCGAGATGGACCAGAACTAAGGAGAGCTGATGGCTGACTCATCATTCGACGTTGTCTCAAAGATCGATGAACAGGAGGTTGACAACGCGGTCAACCAGGCGGTGAAGGAGGTTGGGACCCGCTACGACTTCCGCGGTGTTGACGCCTCATTGAAGCAGGTTGGCGACACCATGGTGATTGAGGCGAACACGGCTGAGCGTGTCATGGCGGTCGTGGATGTCCTGCAGTCCAAGCTGGTGCGCCGCGGAGTCTCACTGAAGGTGCTCGACCTCAAGGACCGTGAACCGCAGATCTCCGGAAAGATCTACCGTCTGGTGGTTCCCCTCAAGGAGGGGATCGACCAGGCTACGGCCAAGAAGATCACCAAGATGATCCGTGATGAGGGTCCGAAGGGTGTGAAGGCGCAGATCCAGGGAGATGAGGTCCGGGTTTCTTCGAAGTCACGCAATGACCTGCAAGATGTCATCGCCCTTCTGAAGAAGGCGGATATTGACGTTCCCCTACAGTTCGTCAACTACCGCTAGGCGGAATCCAGCCCGTTCGCACCTGGGTGCGACAAGTCACGCTTGTGAGGACGGGCCAAAGTGGAAGATCGGGGTTGAACCCTGATAATCTTTCACGGCAGCCAGAAATGACTGCAAGGCGGATTGCCCGAGTGGCCAATGGGAGCTGACTGTAAATCAGCCGCGGTAACGCTACGGGGGTTCGAATCCCTCATCCGCCACTTTTTGAAATGGTGGGACATCGTAGATCGGTGTTCCACCATTTTTGCCTTTCAACCCGGTGACTAATCCTTCCGGCTTCGCATTCAAGAGTTTGAGTTACAACTCGGGTGAACTTCATTGAGACCACTGTGACCCATGTGTGAACTAGGTCATAATGGGGTGTCGTTTGGGGGCACAGGGGAGTGCTCTCACCAACGTGAGAGGACAGCTCGAATGGTTGAGTCAACGGCGCAAGCCATCGTGAATGCGGTCGGTGGACCGGAAAACATTGACAGTCTGACGCACTGTGCAACCAGGCTTCGCTTCCAACTGGTGAACTCCGAGTTGGTTAACGAGGCCGCCCTCGACAGTACCGAGGGGGTGATGGGAGCTGTGCCGCAGGCGGGTAACCGCTACCAGGTCATCATCGGGGGAGCTGTCGCGGGTGTATTTCAGGACATCAACAACCTGCCCTCCATGAGGTCGCGCGGAGCCAAGACGGCAGAGGAGATCAAGGCGGAAGCGCGGGCCAAGGGGCCTCGCGGCAAGAACGTCTGGATGGACAGCTTCTTTGAATACCTCGCAGATAGCTTCCGACCCATACTCGGCGTCCTTCTGGGTGCTTCGCTGATCATTGCCTTTGCGGCCGTGATGGATGCTTTCGGCGTCCAGGACTTCCGAGCCGAGGTCAAGCCTGCGGGCTGGCAGTTCCTCGACACCATGTGGCGCTCTGTCTTCTACTTCCTACCGATCATGGTCGCTTACAACGCCGCGAAGAAACTCAATGTTGACCCATGGCTGGGAGCAGCGATCATGGGCGCACTCATGACCCCGGAGTTCATCGGCCTGACTTCGCGCGATGACATTGTCTGTACCACCAACGTCGCCCTCGGAACCGAGTCCTGCCGGGTGGATGTCTTCGGTGTGCCACTGCTGCTGTCCGACTACGGCGGTAACGTGTTCGTCCCCCTGATGATGGCTGCGTTGCTCGCCCTCGTCTACCACAACATCAAAAAGGTGGTTCCAGAGAGCTTGCAACTGGTGTTTCTCCCGTTCCTCTCGATGGTGATCATGATTCCCATTACGGGGTTCATCCTCGGACCCCTTGGTGTCTGGCTCGGTGGACTGCTTGGAACCGGCCTGGCTTGGCTCAACACCACGGTGCCGTTGATTTTCGCGATCTTGATTCCGATGATCTACCCGTTCCTTGTCCCGCTCGGGCTGCACTGGCCGCTGAACGCCCTCATGCTGATGAACATTGACACCCTTGGCTACGACTTCATCCAGGGCCCCATGGGCGCGTGGAACTTTGCCTGTTTCGGGGCAACGGCCGGAGTGTTGGTCCTATCAATGCGTGAACGTGATACCCAGATGCGACAGACTTCGACGGGCGCTCTGGTGGCGGGTCTGTTCGGCGGTATTTCTGAGCCCTCGCTCTACGGCATCCACCTGCGATTCGCGCGAATCTATCCTCGGATGCTGGTCGGCTGTTTCGTGGGTGGCCTGACCATTGGCCTCGGGTCCATGTTCCTCGGAACCGCCGGTGTCACGGCCAGCGCGTTCGCCTTCACCTCACTGCTGACCATTCCGCTGTTCTCGCCTATGTTCCTCTACGTCATCGCGATTGCGTTGGCCTTCTTCACGGCAATGGCACTGGTGGTAATCACCGACTACCGCACCCCGGAACAGAAGGCTGAGGCTCTTGCCCGTATCGCTAAGCAGGATGCCGAGGGCGGACCGCGCGTCGATATCCTCGCAGAGGAAGAAGCACAGGACGGCTTCCTCACCCCGGCGGAGCAGGAGGGCATTACGCAGGCCGAAGCGCAGCCGTTCCTGGAGGAGGCGCAGATGGCTTCCGCGGTAAAGGTTCTCCCGAAGACCGACTCCGCAGCTCTGGCGCCAGGAGCCACAGTTGTTCTTGACAGTCCTCTAGAGGGAACGGTCGTGCCGCTGGCTGACGTTCCGGACCCGGGCTTTGCGTCAGGGGCGGTTGGTGCAGGCGTCGCAATCGATCCGACCTCGGGGATCCTCGTTGCACCCGGAAGTGCCCGGGTACTGAT
>CAMFDH010000096.1 GCA_945949035.1 uncultured Actinomyces sp. | reverse complement strand
CTGCTGGCACCGATTCGTGACATCACCCCACGGCGCATGATGGCGCTGATTGAGCAGCCTAAGAAGAACCTTGACCGGGCAGAGATGCTGGTGGTTCACGTCTCGCACGCTTCGGCGCCACGGGTTATCGGGGTCGAGCGTCACCAGCCCCTCACCAAGTTCTCACTGGGATAGCCGGTAGGGAAGCCTAGCGGTGGGAGTCCTCGAAGCTAGAGGATGACTCGCCCTCGCCGTGGATAGCGGCAATGCAGGCCACCAGGGTATCGCCTTCCTCCCAGGCCTGTTCGGAGGGAATCAGGGGGAAGAGGTCGAACACCGAGGTCAGCGGACTGGTACCGATGAACTCTTCGAATGCTTCCTCGCAGGGAAGCTCGGCCTCGGCAGAAAGAAGATCGATGCCGGGGTATGGTCCGCCAATAGGTTCGTAGAGGCCGACGACCTGGCCTCGGTGGGGAGCCTCGCAGTCGACCACGTGGATCGAGCGGGACCCGGCGGAGGGATCGCGCAGACAGTCACCAAGCTCGAGCGAGGTGGAGGGGGCGGAGCACCCGGACAGTCCAAGCAGAACCACCAGGCCGGTCACCCCCGCACCCGCAGGGGCGCGAAGGCGGTTTGGCCTGGTGGTTGAGGTCTGCCTAGTCAGCAACACGGTGTGAACCAATGTTCTCTAGACCGGAATGATCCAGTGGAAGACGAAGTACATGACCGCAGCGACACCCGCAGCTGCCGGGAGTGTAACGACCCACGCCACCATGATGTTTCCAACCACTGACCAGCGAACCGCGCTGAGGCGCTTGGTCGCACCGACACCGAGGATGGAGGCGGTGATGGTCTGGGTGGTGGAGATGGGGGCATGCAGCGCGTAGGCGGCCGTGTAGAGGATGCCGGCTGCAACCGACTCGGCGACGAAGCCGCGGGCCGGGTCGAGGTCGATCATCTTCGAACCGAGAGTCTTCATGATGCGGTACCCACCGGAGTAGGTGCCGAATGCAATGGCACTCGCGGCTGCAACCTTGACCCAGAGGGGGATTGTCATCTCTCCGGTTGTGAGGTCGTAGATGTTGTGTGTCTCGCCGTAGCCACCCGCGAGAAGCGCCATGACGATGATGCCCATCGTCTTCTGCGCATCCTGCAGGCCGTGGCCGAGGGCCATAGCGGCAGCAGAGGCGGTCTGTGCGTAGCGGAAGCGACCCATGGTCTTGTGGTAGGGCCTGTTCGCAAACCAGCGCAGAACCAACTTCATCAGGATGAAGGCGAGGACGAAACCGATGATTGGTGAAGTGATCATCGGGATGATCACGCTGTGTAGAATACCTGCCCACTCAACCTGGGTTGCGGAAGCCAAACCTGCTCCGACCAGGCCACCGATGAGGGCGTGGGAAGACGAGGAGGGGAGACCGAACCACCAGGTGATGTAGCTCCAGTTCACCCCGCCGACCAGTGCGCACAGAACGCTTATCAGACCCGCCCTCTGCATGGCCGCATCATCTGCCAGTGCAAAAGAGTCGATGTCGATGATGCCCTTACCGATGGTCTTGGCGACTTCGGTGCCCAGAAGGGCGCCGATCAGGTTCATGACCGCGGACATTGCGAGCGCGGTGCGGGGTTTTAGAGCACGCGTCGAGACGGAAGTAGCGATGGCGTTGGCGGCATCGTGGAAACCGTTGGTGTAGTCAAACAGCAGCGCAATCGCAATGACTACAACAACCAGGATCAGGTTTAGGTCCACCTGTCAGGACTCCTTCACCGCGATGCCCTCGACCGCATGTGCGAGCGACTCGAAGGCATCCGTGGCCTTTTCAAGCGTGAGGACAACGTCCTTCAGCTTGATGATAGTGATGGGGTCGAGACCCGAATCGAAGAGGTTGGCAATGGTACGACGGTAGGCCTGGTCGCCCTGGTTCTCAAGAATGTTGATCTCAAGCCAGTAGGGCTTCAGGTCCATGGGCTTCTTCAACTTGGGCATGGCCTGAGCCGTCAGCTTCGAGCACTTGCGAAGAACTTCAACCTGCTTGCGCAGTAGATCTTCGAATGGGGAGGGGATGTCGTCAATCTTGTAGAGGACGATCATGTCGCCGGCCTCATCCATCAGGTCGACGCAGTCATCGAGCAGGTGGGCCAGTCGTGCCAGGTCCTCACGGTCAAACGGGGTGATGAAGGACTGGTTGATCTTCGAGATGAAGACATGGTTCAGTTCGTCTGCTTCGTGCTCGACGTCGTGAAGACGGTCGCGTACTTCAACACGGTCCGAACCTTTTGAGTTAAAGATGTCTCGCAGTAGAGCCGATGCATCCACGAGCTTTTCGGCCTGCTTAGTAAGAAGGTCAAAAAACGTTGGTCCACGGTCAGCTTTTATTGCCACAGTGTTCTCCGTTTACTTAGAAAGTTTTGGGCATTAAGTCGATAACACGAACAGCCTAACCGGTAGATTTGCGGGCTGTTAACCCGCTATCTCTCTCCCCGGCAACAATGTGATCTCAGCAATGTGAGTCAGACCACGCGGGGGACTTAACGACCAGATATTTTGCCGGTTCTCTTGGGATACTAGTGGGGCAGATTGAAGGGGCTACCGGCCCCAAGGCAAGCCCTTTTACTAGGAGGCAAGCAACTTATGTCCGTCACTGAAATGGATGTCCGAGCGGCAGCCCCAGCCAACGCTCCCGAAGATGTAATCGACTGGGTGACAAAGATCGCCGAACTCACGAAGCCTGAGCGCGTTGAGTTCTCTGATGGCACCGAAGAAGAGTGGAAGCGACTCACCGACCAGATGGTTGAGAGCGGCATGATGATCCGCCTCAACGAAGAGAAGCGTCCCAACTCATTCCTGGCACGTTCACTTCCCTCCGACGTTGCACGTGTTGAATCTCGCACGCTCATCTGCTCCGAGGAGGAAGAGGACGCCGGGCCCACCAACCACTGGGCAGATCCCAAGGAAATGAAGGAAATCCTTCACGGCAAGTTTGACGGCTGCATGAAGGGCCGCACCATGTACGTGATTCCCTTCTCCATGGGTCCTGTAGGTGGTCCGATCAGCCAGCTGGGCATTGAGATCACAGACTCTCCCTACGTTGTCACCAACATGCGCATCATGACCCGCATTGGCACCCCCGCCATGGACCTCATTGCTGAGGGCAAGGAATGGGTTCCCGCTGTTCACTCGGTTGGCGCCCCCCTTGAAGAAGGTCAGGAAGATACCACCTGGCCCTGCAACGATGACAAGTACATCACCCACTTCCCAGAGACCAATGAGATCTGGTCCTACGGTTCCGGTTACGGCGGCAACGCCCTGCTGGGCAAGAAGTGCTACGCACTGCGCATCGCCTCGACCATGGCCCGCGACAACGGCTGGATGGCCGAGCACATGCTGATCCTGGGTCTGACCCGCGAATCAGACGGCCGTAAGTTCTTCGTCACCGCCGCCTTCCCGTCGGCATGTGGCAAGACAAACCTCGCCATGCTTGAGCCCACCATTCCCGGCTACAAGGTTGAGACCGTGGGTGACGACATCGCCTGGATGCGTCCGGGTCCGGATGGTCGCCTCTACGCCATCAACCCTGAGGCTGGCTTCTTCGGTGTTGCCCCGGGTACTTCTTACAAGACGAACCCGATGGCCATGGAGTCGATGAAGGCTAACGCCATCTTCACCAACGTCGCACTGACCGATGATGGCGATGTCTGGTGGGAGGGCATGTCTGATGAGACCCCGGCACACCTGATCGACTGGCACGGCAACGACTGGACCCCTGAGTCGGGCACCCTGTCGTCGCACCCGAACAGCCGCTTCACCGCCCCCGCATGGCAGTGCCCGATCATCTCGGAGGACTGGGAGGCACCCCAGGGTGTCCCGATCGACGCCATCCTCTTCGGTGGACGTCGCGCCACCAATGTTCCGCTGGTTGCCGAGGCCTACAGCCCCGACCACGGCGTTTACATTGGCGCAACCGTTGCCTCTGAGGTAACCGCTGCTGCGACTGACGTCAAGGCCGGTTCACTGCGCCACGACCCGTTCGCCATGCTGCCCTTCTGTGGCTACAACATGGCCGACTACTGGAGCCACTGGGTTGAGATGGGTGAGAAGCTGGGAGATAAGTTCCCCCAGATCTACCAGGTCAACTGGTTCCGCAAGGACGAAGACGGCAAGTTCATGTGGCCGGGATACGGCGACAACGCCCGCGTCCTCGACTGGATCGTTCGTCGTTCAGCCGGCGAGGTCGAAGCAGTCGACGGTGTCACCGGTCGCTACCCCAAGTTCGAGGACTTCAACATCGAGGGACTTGAGGGCTTCACCGAGGAAGACTGGAACGCTCTCTACGAGATCGATCCGGAAGCCTGGGAGCTTGAGACCGCTGACTCGGAGACCTACTTCGAGCAGTTCGGTGACAAGGTTCCCGCAGAGGTTCGCACCGAGCTTGCCAAGCTCCAGGAGCGCATCACCGCTGCTAAGAACTAGTAGTTCGTAGTTCGTTGCCCCGGTTGGTCACTGACCAACCGGGGTTTCGGCCGTCTGCGGGGCAATATCGCTAGACGCGGAGTCGTGGTGTCGGTGCCTCGTGCGAAACTAGGTTGGAAGCAACAGGGTCCAAACCGGTACAGCGGAGGTCGCGTGACTAACGAAGTTGAAGTCGAGGTCGAAGTCGAGGTGGGGACTTCGCGCCACCTTAGTGAGGCTGAGACGAAGCGTGCTCAGGAGCTCATTTCCAGGGTGGAATCCCTCTACGAACAGCGCGTAGTGGGGCAGGAAGACCTGCGCCGCACCCTGCTGGCAACCCTGATGGCCCGCGGGCACGTCCTCATTGAGTCGGTTCCCGGGCTGGCAAAGACGACCGCTGCTCACACGCTGGCCAGCGCCGTGTCTGGAACCTTCCGACGCATCCAATGCACCCCGGACCTTATGCCCTCCGACATCGTGGGCACACAGATCTACAACCAGGCCACCGGCGCCTTCGTCACCCAGCTGGGGCCGGTACACGCCAACTTCGTCCTCCTTGATGAGATCAACCGGTCGTCGGCTAAGACCCAGTCCGCGATGCTTGAGGCGATGCAGGAGGGGCAGACGACGATCGGCGGGGAAAACCACAGGCTTCCCAGGCCCTTCATGGTCATGGCCACCCAGAACCCGATTGAGGAAGAGGGTACGTACGTCCTCCCCGAGGCGCAGATGGACCGCTTCCTCATGAAGGTCGTCATCTCCTACCCCTCCGCTTCCGAAGAGGTGCGCATCCTCGAGATGATCGATGAGGGGGTGTTTGCTGAAGAAGTGGCAGGTAAGCCCATCTCTCTCGAAGAACTAGAAGAGCTGCAAGAGTACTCGGCCCGAGTTTTCGTCCACCCCGCCATCAAGAGCTACATCGTCGACATCATCAACACCACCCGCGGGGGTGGACCCAGCCCCCTGCCTGACCTCGACAGGTACCTGCGCATGGGAGCTTCACCGCGCGGCGGTATCGCCCTGATGAAGGTGGCCCAGGCCATCGCCCTTATGAGTGGGCGGAACTACGTCATTCCTGCCGATATCAAGGCCATGCGCCACTCTGTGCTGCGTCATCGACTGGTGCGAACGTGGGATGCCGTGGCAGATTCGGTTTCAGTCACCGGTTTGATTGACGCTGCGTTCAACGTGGTTCCGGTTCCCTAAGCATGTCCTCCCCGCGCCTCCACGACTACTCTCGTCTGGTCTCCTATCCGGTTCAGAAGAAGCTGCTTTCTCTTCTGGACGGGTACCACCGTGGCGAGGGCGCGGGAAGCAGCCATGAGTTCCTAGATATGGCTGAGTACAAACCCGGGGACGACATCTCTGCGATGGACTGGAAGGGGACTGCC